>JAKITW010000010.1 GCA_021647905.1 Desulfobacterales bacterium
GTAAACATTCAGTAAACCCCCTCCTATCGGGAAAGGGGTTTTCTTCTACCAACGGCCGCTCCATTGAGAAGGGCCGGCTGTTCATAAACAGGCTATCAAGCAGGAACTCGCTTCGCCGCGGCGGCGATTCGGAATCCATAAGCATATCATGCCGAAGTTTTTTCAATTTCCGCTTTTGCCGTCACGGCTGCGGCTCAGGGTCCGCTACACCGTTCGGTATAAGAAAACCCCTTTCCCGGTCCAACCTCAAACGTACGGGGTTTACCGAAACCTTACTTCTCCGCGGTGAAACCAGCAGGTTTGTTGCGACGCCATCAAAATTTCACCTTGGGGGCGGTGGCGGCCCCGGCCTCGGCCTTAAAGGGCTCGCGCCGCGGCAGTTTCAGGATAAACTTGTTGGTCAGACTGTTGGGAAAGGTGCGGATCGAGGTATTGTAGACCCGGACCGCGTCGTTGTAACGGACCCGGGCCACGTTGATCCGGTTCTCGGTGCCTTCCAGCTGGTGCTGCAGATCGCGGAAGTTCTGGTCCGCCTTGAGTTCCGGGTAACGTTCCATCACCACCATCAGCCTGGACAGGGCTGAGGTCATCCCGCCCTGGGCCTTCTGGAAGCGGGCAAAGGCGTTGGGGTCGTTGAGCACGGCGCTGCCGATGCTTACCTGGCTCACCTTGGCCCGGGCCTCGGTGACCGCCAGCAGGGTCTCTTTTTCATGGGAGGCATAGGCCTTGACCGTTTCCACCAGGTTGGGGATCAGGTCGGCCCGGCGCTGATAGGCGGCCTCCACGTCGGCCCAGGCGGCGATGACCGCCTCGTCGTTCTGTTGGATGGTGTTGTAGCCGCAGCCGCTGGTGGCCGCGGCCAGCAGCAGAACAAGCAATACAAGTATCCGTTTCATCGCGTGCTCTCCGTGATCGTTTCAGGATTTGTATGATTATGTTCGGACGTAAGCGTTCACCGGGGGACACAAAAGTTGCAGATCCCCACGGCCTGTAACCGTTCAGCAGTGCTGCAGATTTGTTCGTTTAGGCTTTTGAGCTATAGTCCCTCTATGTGAGAAGGCCAAAACGGACGAAGATGTGGTGCTGCTGAACGGTTACGGAAATACTAGTGACGGACTCGGCAAATGTCAAAGGAGATTGCCACTTTTGTTGGAATCAGCCGCTGATTCCGGTATAAGGGAGAGCAATGAGTGCTGAGTGTTGTTTTGCTTTCACAATTCATAATTCAAAATTCAAAAATGTCTCCCCCCTTTACCCTCATATCATCCTTTACCCCGGCCGGGGACCAGCCCCGGGCCATTGATCTCCTGGCAAAGGGGCTCAAGGAGGGCGTCCGGGACCAGGTGCTCCTGGGGGTCACCGGCTCGGGCAAGACCTTTACCATGGCCAAGGTGGTGGAGGCGGTGCAGCGGCCCTGCCTGGTGATCGCCCCTAACAAGACCCTGGCGGCCCAGCTCTACGGCGAGTTCAAGGAGCTGTTTCCCGAGAACGCGGTGGAGTACTTTGTCAGCTACTATGACTACTACCAGCCCGAGGCCTATATCCCCCAGTCCGATACCTATATTGAAAAGGACTCGGCGATCAACGAGGCCATCGACAAGATGCGCCACTCCGCCACCCGCTCGCTCCTGACCCGGCGCGACGTGCTGATCGTTGCCTCGGTCTCCTGCATCTACGGCCTGGGCTCGCCCGAGGAGTACCGGGACATTCACCTTTTTTTACAGAGGGACCGGGAGTATCCCCGGGAGGAGATCCAGCAACGGCTGGTCCATATGCTTTACGAGCGCAACGACATCTCCTTTCATCGCTCCACCTTCCGGGTGCGGGGCGACGTGGTGGAGATCTTTCCGGCCCATGAGGAGGAGCGGGCGGTGCGGGTGGAGCTGTTCGGCGACACCATTGAGGCGATCAAGATCATCGACCCCCTGCGCGGCGAGGTGCTGGCCGAGGTCGATGAACTGACCGTGTTCGCCTCCAGCCATTTTGTCACCTCCAGGGAGCGGCTGGCCGCGGCCATGATCACCATCAAGGCGGAACTGGCCGAACGGGTGGCGTTTTTCGAGCAGTCGCAACGGCTGCTCGAGGCCCAGCGGATCGAGCAGCGGACCATGTTCGACCTGGAGATGATCAGTGAACTGGGCTATTGCAACGGCATTGAGAACTACAGCCGGCACCTGACCGGCCGGGCCCCGGGCCGGCCGCCGCCGACCCTGCTCGATTATTTTCCCGACGATTTTCTGGTTTTTATCGACGAGAGCCATATCGGGGTGCCGCAGTTGAACGGGATGTATCGCGGCGACCGCTCCCGCAAGAAGACCCTGGTGGAATTCGGCTTCCGCCTGCCCTCGGCCCTGGACAACCGGCCGCTTCGATTCAACGAGTTCAACGAGCGGATCAACCAGGTGATTTTTGTATCAGCCACCCCGGGTGATTATGAATACCAGCAGGCCAGGGGCCGGGTGGCGGAACAGATTATCCGGCCCACCGGGCTGATGGACCCGGAGGTGGTGGTGCGGCCGGCAGCCGGCCAGGTGGATGATCTGCTGGCCGAGATCCGGAGCCGGAGCGAGCGCAACCAGGCAGTGCTGGTCACCACCCTGACCAAGCGGATGGCCGAGGACCTGACCGAGTACTATGAAAAACTGGGGGTCCGGGTCCGTTATCTCCACTCCGATATCAAGACCCTGGAGCGGATGGAACTGATCCGGGCGCTCAGGCAGCGGGAGTATGACGTGCTGGTGGGGATCAATCTGCTGCGCGAGGGGCTGGATATCCCCGAGGTGTCGCTGGTGGCGATCCTGGACGCGGACAAGGAGGGTTTTTTAAGAAGCGAGCGGTCGTTGATCCAGACCTGCGGCCGGGCGGCCCGCAACGTCTGCGGCATGGTGATCCTCTACGGTGACCGGGTCACCGGCTCGATGCAGCGGACCCTGGACGAGACCGTTCGGCGGCGGGCCATCCAGCAGGCCTATAACCAGGAGCACAACATCACCCCGGAGACGGTGCAAAGCAGTATCAAGGATATAATGGGCAGCGTCTATGAGCGGGATTACGTCACCGTGGCCGCGGAAGCGGCCGAGCCGATGCGGATATATCACTCCTTGCAGGATCTGAGAAAGGAGATTAAAAGGCTGGAGAAGGATATGCACCGGGCGGCCAGGGACCTGGCCTTTGAGGAGGCGGCCCGGCTGCGGGACCTGATCCGCGACCTGCGGGCCCAGGAACTGGAGTGGTTATAACCGCTGCGTGAGATAGGATAAAAAGAGGAGTTTCATTCGTAGGGGATGGGCGATTTTTTATACAAGGCGTCACTGGCCGTGGCGCCGCCGCTGTTTTCGGCAATAATCAGGACCCTGTTCCTGACCTGCCGGACCGAGGTGTTCGGCAATGAGCACCGGCAGCGCTGCCGGGCGGCCGGGCCCTATATCGTTGCCTTCTGGCATTACGGCACTTATTACAATATCCTACAGGACCAGGATGAGGCCATGGTCGGCATGGTCAGCAACAGCCGGGACGGCGAGTATATGGCCCGGTTCCTTGAGCGCAACGGTTTTACCACGGTGCGGGGGTCCCGGGGCAGGGACAAGGGCGGGCTCAAGGCCCTGCTTAAGATGGTCCTGGAAGTAAAACAGGGCAAGGTCGGGGTTATCGTGGCCGACGGCTCCCAGGGACCGGTCCGGGTGGTGCAGCCCGGGGCGATCATCCTGGCCGGCCGCACCGGCGCGCCGGTCCTGCCCATGGCCTGGGCCGCGAACCGGTATCATGCCTTTGGCACCTGGGACCGGAGCATCCTGCCGCTGCCCTTTGCCCGGATTGCCTTGGGCTACGGCGAGCCGCTCTATGTGGAGCCGGGGATCCGCGGCAAAGCCCTGGAGCAGAAGCGGCTGGAGCTGGAAAAGCGGCTTAATGATTTATACACTGGATTGTGGCAACGTTTCGGACGGAAAGGGCATTAACCGTTCGAACGTTTAAACCGTTTAAACCGTTTGAACGTTCGAACACCAATAACCCGTAACCAATAACCCGTAACCTATTTACCCGCTAAAACCATGACCTCTGTTACCGGTAAAAAAACTTGCGGCCTGGTGGTGGCCGGATTGCGCGGCGGCTCGGGCAAGAGCATTGTCGCGGTGGGTCTCACCGCGGCCCTGGCCGGCAGGGGCCTGAGCGTGGCGCCGTTCAAGAAGGGGCCCGACTACATCGATGCCGGCTGGCTGGGCCTGGCCGCCGGCCGCCCCTGTTACAACCTCGACCCCTTTCTGATGTCAGCGGCGGTGATCGACCGCAGTTTCCGGACCCATTCCCAAGGCGCGGACCGGGTGGTGGTCGAGGGCAACCGCGGTCTTTATGACGGGGTCGATGCCGACGGGGTCTACAGTACCGCCGAACTGGCGGTGGCCCTGGATCTGCCGGTGCTGCTGGTGGTGGACTGCACCAAGTCCACCCGGACCGTGGCCGCCCTGGTGTTGGGCTGCCGGGAACTGGACCGCCGGGTGCGGATCAGCGGGGTGATACTCAATCAACTGGGCAGCAGTCGTCAGGAAGGGGTCATCCGCCGGGCAGTGGCGGAGTATACCGGTATCCCGGTGCTGGGCGCGATCCAGCGGATGAGCAGCGATGCCTTTCCCCAGCGGCAGCTGGGGGTGACCCCCCACCAGGAGCATGGCGGCGCCGGCCATGCGGTGGCCCAGCTTGCCGATATGGTTCATCAGAGCCTGGATCTGGCGGCGGTTGAGGCGATGATGGCGCCGATATCAACGGTCAATGTTGCTGAAGCCGCGTTGGTCACGGAACCTGGCGCGCGGGTGCGGATCGGGGTGATCAAGGATGCGGCCTTCCAGTTCTACTATCCCGACAATCTGCAGGCCCTGGAACGGGAAGGGGCCGGGATTGTCGAGATCAACGCCCTGACCGATGCCGGGCTGCCTGAACTCGACGGCCTGTACATCGGCGGCGGTTTTCCCGAGAACTCGGCGCCGGTCCTGTCCGCCAACCGTGCCTTTCTCGGATCGTTGCGGGAGCGGATAAAGGATGGGCTGCCGGTGTATGCCGAGTGCGGCGGGTTGATCTATCTCGGGGAGAGTATTGAACTGGACGGCGGGGTTTTTCCGCTGGCCGGGATCTTTCCGGTCCGCTTCGGTCTGGCCCGCAGGCCCCAGGCCCATGGCTACACGGTGCTCAAGGTGGACCGGGCCAATCCCTTTTATCCCCAAGGACTGGAGATCAAGGGCCATGAGTTTCGCTACAGCAGTGTCCTGGAATGGCAAGGCGAGCCCGGGGAACTGGCCCTGGAAATGGTCCGCGGCACCGGTTTCAGTGGTGGCCGCGACGGCCTGGTCCATGGCAACGTCCTGGCCCTTTATACCCATATTCACAGCCTGTCCACCCCGGAATGGGCTCAGGGGCTGGTGGCCAGGGCACGCCAATATCGTGGCGGCCCTTGACCCGGGACGGCTGAAGGAATCGCGGATTAATTGGCCGGGCTGCCAAAGACCTTGGTGTTGATCATCTGTCTGGTCCTGGCATCGGGCTCCGGCTCGACCCAGTGCATGAAGGAGAGGGTGATCCTGGCATAGGCGCCGTTGTCTTCCTTGCACCTGTCGCAGATGGACAGGGCCCGGTCACGGTACATGATGATCTTGCTGGCTGCCTTGCCGTTCTTGTCCACGGCCGCCATCTTGCGGCAGCCGCAGTCAAGGCGGATCACCGCCACTCCGATGGCGTCCGGGCTGCCCTCGAGGATGCCTTCGATCATTGCCTGTTCGGATTTATCAGCGGTGCGGTTTTTGCGGGTGGTTTTCTGGGCCATGGCCTGGGATCTTTTGCAGAGGGTTACCCGGGGCGGTCACGGGTTCGAATTTTGATCCACCCGACTCTACCGGATGGCCGGCAACCGGTCAACTTCTAATTGGCCTTTTCCGCCACTGCGGGCCGTTACCAGGGCCGAGCTTTTCCCGTAAGCGTTGACCAGCACCCCATCTTCGCACGATCAGGCCGGCTCACATAGGCATACTATGGATTCGCCGGCCTGCTTGCACGAATCCGTGGCACTGGTCAACGCTTACAGGCCGGTGGTTTCCGTAAATCTGTAGCCCCTGGTGAACGGTTACCTTTTCCTGGTGGCTGAAGTTTTTTTATTGACAAAAAAATGGGGGTGAATTAGAGGGGTAAAGTGCTTTTAAGATCCGGTCAGTGACTGGATACTTGAATGAACGTCTTTAACCTTGATTCAGTAAAACCAGCAGTGATGCTTTTTATTAAAATCTAATTTTTTGGAGGTATGTTGTTATGTGGGAAGTTATCGTTGACAAGGATAAATGCAGTGGTGATGAAGAATGCGTGGATGCGTGTCCGGCGTCTGTATACGAGATGGTGGATGGCAAATCCGAGCCGGTTAATGCCGACGAGTGTCTTGGTTGCGAGACCTGTGTCGAGGTCTGCCCTGAAGGCGCCATCACCGTTACCGAGGTATAATTTTACTCACTGACGGACGCAGATCATACTGCTGACTGTTGCATAGGCCCGTCTCCCGGTGATCCAGGAGACGGGCCTTACGTTTTTTCTGAGAGCAGCCATGGCAACTGTTCTGTCAATGGACTACCGAGACGGTGGGAGATCGATGATACGAGAGATCCTGACCAGGCTGAAACCCGGGGTGCCGGTGCGGGTGCATCTGCTGGTGGCCGCCCTGTTCTGGACCGTGGTCGGCTTTTTCCTGATGGTCAACGGCTATCTCTTTCTCAGCCTGGCCGGGCAGGAGTGGCTGGCATTGGTGGCGCTGGCAATCGGGATTGCCAAGGGACACTGGGTCATGGATCGGATGGCGCGGAAGAACCTGGCCCGGATCGAACAGCTCCGGGACGGCTCTTGTCTTGGTTCGGTTTATTCCTTCAAGACCTGGGGGCTGATCCTGCTGATGATTCTGACGGGCCGGTTCCTGCGGGCCTCGGGTCTGCCCGGTGAAGTTGTCGGCATCCTCTACCTGGCGATCGGCTGGGCATTGTTCTCGGCCAGCCGGTTGTTCTGGCGGGCCTGGTTCGCCCGGGCCACGGAATAGATATGACCTCTTTTGCCTTGAACAGGGTTGAGATAGATCTGGCCGCGCTGGCTGCCAACTACGCTGTTGTCCGGGAAACGGTTGGCAGCGGGGTGCGGGTGATGGCGGTGGTCAAGGCCGATGCCTATGGCCACGGCATGGTGCGGGTGGCCCGGACCCTGGCCGCGGCCGGGGCCCGGACCTTCGGGGTGGCCGAGGTCGAGGAAGGGATGGCCCTTCGTGGCGCCGGGGTCCCCGGGGAGATCGTGGTCCTGCTCGGCGGTCCCTTGGAGTCTGTTGCCGAAATGGTCGGCAATCAACTCACCCCGGTGGTATTTGATATTGATACCCTGGCGGAACTTTCGCAGCGGGCCCGGGCCCTGGACGCGGTACTGGACGTCCATCTGAAGGTGGACGTGGGCATGGGCCGGCTGGGGATTATGCCGGCCGAGGTGCAGGGTTTTGTCCGGCAATTGACCGCCCTGCCCGGGCTGCGGCTCACCGGGGTGCTCAGTCATCTGCCGGCCGCGGATGACCCGGCGGCGGACCAGAACACCTCGACCCAGCTGCGTTGTTTTCAGGAGGTGCTGGCCGGACTGGAGCAGAAGAACGGCGTGGGTCCGGTCACCCATATAGCCAATTCAGCGGCGTTGCTGTATCATCAGCCCGCCCGCCTGGATATGGTCCGGCCCGGAATCTCTTTATACGGATATTATCCCGACGGCGCTGCCGGTATTGGCGCGGCAACGGTCAAACTCCGGCCGGTGATGCGGTTCAAGACCCGGGTGCTGCAGGTCAAGGAGGTCCCGGCCGGCGCTGGTATCAGTTACGGCCATACCTTTGTCACCCGCCGGCCCACCCGGCTGGCGGTGCTGCCGGTGGGCTATGATGACGGTTATTTACGCAGACTGTCCAACCGGGCCCAGGTGCTGATCCACGGCCAGCGGGCCCCGGTCCGCGGCCGGGTCTGCATGAACGCCTGCATGGTGGATATCACCGACCTGGACGATGCGGCCGCGGTGCGGCCCGGCGACGAGGTGGTGTTGATCGGCCCACAGGGCGGGGAGTTGATCAGCGCCGATGAACTGGCCGGCTGGCTGGAGACCATCAGCTACGAGGTGCTCTGTCTGATCGGCAGCCGTAATCAGCGGTTTTATTCGGAAAAGTCTGAATTCACCGCGGAGAATATTTTTGTTTTTTAAAGTTGATGAACTCGTAACAACCCGAAAGGCTTCAAATGCCACCCAATAAAATCAACAAGTTACAAGAGGAATCACGTCCGTCGAGCGGGTTGTTGCGAGACCGACAAAGTTAACAGGATTGGAAAGAGTTAATGATCAAGGCACAGGTTAAGGAATTACTGGATACATGTTTTGCCCGGGGCGTGGCCCGGGGATTGTGGAGCGAGGCCGCGTCCGGCTCCTATAGTCTGGAGCTGCCCCGGCATGAGGCGCACGGCGATTTTTCCACCAACATGGCCATGGTCATTGCCGGCCGGGACAGGAAGAATCCCCGGCAGGTGGCGGAGCAGCTTAAAACATTGCTGGAGGAGGATAGCTCTTTGCTCGACCGGCTGGAGGTGGCTGGTCCCGGCTTTGTCAACCTCTTTGTCAAGGACGAGGCATGCCAGGCGGTGTTGCCCGCGCTCATTGAGCAGGGCCGGGATTACGGACTGTCCGACATCGGTCAAGGGCGCAAGGTGCTGGTGGAGTTTGTCAGCGCCAACCCCACCGGGCCGCTGTCAGTGGGCCATGGCCGGCAGGCGATTCTGGGCGATGCCATTGCCCGGCTCCTGGCGGCCACTGGTCACAGGGTGACCCGGGAGTACTATTACAACAACGCCGGCCGGCAGATGCGGGTGCTGGGCGAATCCTGCCGGGCCCGCTACCTGGAGGCCCTGGGCCTGGAGTCTTGCTTTCCCGAGGACGGGTACCAGGGTGACTATATCCGGGAGATCGCCGCCGGGCTGGTCCGGGACAAGGGCGATTCGCTCAAGGATTGTCAGGAGGTGGAGCCGTTCAAGGAGGCGGCGGAAAAGGCGATTTTTGCCGATATCAGCGCCACCTTGGAGCGGTTCGGCATCTGTTTCGACAACTACTACAACGAGCGTTCGCTGTACGAAAAGGGGCTGGTGGATGACGTAGTCGCCTGCCTGCGGCAAAAGGGGCTGGTCTACGATCATGACGGCGCGGTCTGGTTCAAGACCACTGAGTTCGGCATGGATAAGGACCGGGTGATCATCAAGTCCAGCGGCGAGCCTACCTACCGGCTGCCGGATATTGCCTATCATCGCGAGAAGTTCAGGCGCGGTTTTGACTGGCTGGTGGATATCTTCGGCTCTGATCATATCGGCACGGTGCCCGATGTGCTGGCCGGGGTGCGGGCCCTGGGCTATGACGATTCCAGGGTCTCGGTGGTGATCCACCAGTTCGTCACCCTGACCCGGCACGGCAAACAGGTGAAGATGTCCACCCGCAAGGCGACCTTTGTCACGGTGGACGAACTGTTGGACGAGGTGGGCCCGGACGTGGCCCGGTTCATCTTTCTGACCCGCAAGGCGGACAGCCAGCTGGAGTTCGATCTTAACCTGGCAGCCAGGGAGAGCCAGGAGAACCCGGTATATTATGTCCAGTATGCCAATGCCCGGCTGGCCAGCATCCGTAAACAGGCGGCAGCCAGGGGGGTGGACCGTGGTCCCCTGGCCGACACGGACCTGACCCTTCTCTCCCTGCCTGCCGAACGGAAGATGCTCAAGAGCATGGCCGGGTATGCGGACCTGGTGGAGAGCGCGGCCCTGGCCCTGGAGCCGCATCGGATTATATTTTTTCTGATCGACCTTGCCGGGCAATTCCACAGTTACTACAATCAACATAAGGTGATCTCCGACGACCCGGAGCTTACCCGGGCCCGTCTCTGGCTGGCCCACGGGCTGCAGCAGGTGTTCAGCAACGGCCTGCGGGTGGTGGGGTTGTCGGCGCCGGAGAGGATGTAGTCCAGAGGACAGAGGACAGAGGACAGAAGACGAGAGACGGAAGACGAGAGACGAGAGACGGAAGACAGAGGACAGAGGACAGAGGACGGAAAAGACAGTGGGCAGTAGGCGGTAACAAAGATGGAGCAGTGAGCGTGGTCCGAATATAATATTCTCTGCACCCTGCACCCTGCACCCTGCACCCTGCACCCTGCACCCTGCACCCTGCACTCAGCACCAGGATAACGGACAACCCCCATGGCCGCCCGCAAGCGAAAAAAGAAAAAGCCCCTGGTCCGGTTCGAGCTGACCCTCCTGGGCCTGGTGGGGCTCGGGGTGGTCTGTTTCTGTATCTTCCTGTGGATGTTCCTGCTGGGTATCTGGGTGGGCCAGTCGGTGCTGCAGTCGGCCGCGGCCGACCCGGTTGGGGTCCCTGCCGTTGTCCGGTCGGTCCGGTCCTGTCCCGGGATGGTTTCGGCCCCATCGGCCGGGCCGGCAACCCTTGACCGGCACAGGGCTCCGGAGTATAGTGGCTGCCGTTTGCCGCCCCTGTTTTATCTCTGTTTGCAGATGAAGGAACCGACCCGAACCTTAGGAATTACAGGATGCTGATCCGAGACGCCCGGATGGGCGATGTAAAAAATATCTATAACCTGCTGCAGCATTTTGCCGCCCAGGACCTGTTGCTGGGTCGCTCCCTGAGCGTACTCTATGACCAGCTCCGGGACTTCAAGGTTGCGGTGGTCAATGAAGATAAGGGCTCCGGAGAGGAACGTCTGGCCGGGATCTGCGCCCTGCATATCAGTTGGGAGGATCTGGCCGAGATCCGTTCCCTGGCCATTGGCGAGGAGTTCCAGGGGGCCGGTATCGGCCGGCAGCTGGTGGAGGTCTGCTGGCAGGAGGCCCTTGATTTTGGAATCAACCGGGTGTTTACCCTGACCTATCAGCCGGATTTTTTCCGGAAGCTCGGTTTCAAGGATATTGACAAGGGTGAACTGCCCCATAAGGTCTGGAGCGATTGTGTTCAATGTTCCAAATTTCCGGACTGTAACGAGGAGGCCCTGATCCGGGTCCATCCGGCAGCGGCGGGGCAAGCGGGATAATTGTCCTGTTTTCACGGTGTAGCGTAAAAAAAATCCGCCTGGCGGAGGAGAGATAAATTCGATGTTGGCATCGGTGTTGACCAAGGTTTTCGGCAGTAAGAACGAACGGGTACTCAAGCAGCTCCGGCCCCTGGTGGACCGGATCAATGGTTTTGAGGACAAGATCCGCAAACTGGACGATGCCGGCCTGGCGGGAATGACCGGCCGGTTCAGGGAGCGGCTGGCCAAGGGCGAGCCCCTGGACGATCTGCTGCCCGAGGCCTTTGCGGTGACCCGCGAGGCGGCCCGGCGGGTGATCGGCGAGCGCCATTTCGATGCCCAGCTGGTCGGCGGCATTGTTCTCCACCAGGGCAAGATCGCCGAGATGAGAACCGGCGAGGGCAAGACCCTCTGCTCCACCCTGCCGGTGTACCTGAACGGACTGTCCGGCAAGGGGGTCCATCTGGTCACGGTCAATGATTACCTGGCCGCCCGCGACGCCGAATGGATGGGGGGGATCTATCGCTTTCTGGGGCTTACCACCGGCACTGTTGTCCACGGGATGGAAGACCAGGCGCGCAAGGAGGCCTATGACGCCGACGTGACCTACGGGACCAACAACGAGTTTGGTTTCGATTACCTGCGCGACAACATGAAGTTCGAGATCAAGGACTTCTGTCAGCGCGGCTTTAATTACGCCATTGTCGACGAAGTGGACTCGATTCTCATCGATGAGGCCCGGACCCCGCTGATCATCTCCGGGGCTGCTGATATGTCCGTTGACCTCTACTATGACGTCAACAAGCTCATCGGCGCGTTCAAACGGGACGAGCATTACACTGTGGATGAAAAGGCCCGCTCCCTGTCCCTGACCGAAGAGGGGATCACCCTGGGCGAGCAGCTGCTCAAGGTCGATAATCTCTACGACCCGCGCAATATCGAGTTGCTCCATCATCTCAACCAGGCCCTGAAGGCCCATGTCCTGTTCCAGCGGGACGTGGATTACCTGGTCAAGGACGGCCAGGTGGTGATTGTCGACGAGTTCACCGGCCGGACCATGCCGGGCCGGCGTTACAGCGACGGACTGCACCAGGCCCTGGAGGCCAAGGAAGGGGTCAAGGTCGAGCGGGAGAACCAGACCCTGGCCTCGATCACCTTTCAGAATTATTTCCGGATGTACGATAAGCTGGCCGGGATGACCGGTACCGCGGACACCGAGGCGCCGGAGTTCAAGAAGATCTATGACCTGGACGTGGTGATCATCCCCACCCATCGGACCATGATCCGCAAGGACTTTGCCGATGTGATCTACAAGAACGTCAAGGCCAAGTACCGGGCCGTTATCCGGGAGATCAAGGAACTGCACGAAAAGGGGCAGCCGGTGCTGGTGGGCACCATCTCCATCGACGTGTCGGAAATGATCTCAACCATGCTCAAAAAGGAGAGGGTGCCCCACTCGGTGTTGAACGCCAAGCACCATGAGCAGGAGGCGGAGATCGTTGCCATGGCCGGGCAGCGGGGCCGGGTGACCATTGCCACCAACATGGCCGGCCGGGGCACGGATATCAAACTCGGCGAGGGGGTGGCCGAACTGGGCGGGCTCCATATCCTCGGCACCAGCCGGCACGAGTCCCGCCGGATCGATAACCAGCTCCGGGGCCGTTCCGGCCGGCAGGGCGATCCGGGTTCCTCCCGGTTTTATCTCTCCCTGGAGGATGACCTGCTCAGGATCTTCGGTTCCGACCGGATCTCCGGGATCATGGACAAGCTGGGGATGGAAGAGGACGAGCCCATTGAACATAACATGATCAGCCGGGCCATTGAGAATGCCCAGCGCAAGGTGGAGGGTCATAACTTCGAGATCCGCAAGCACCTGCTGGAATACGACGATGTGATGAACAAGCAGCGGGAGGTGGTCTACCAGCAGCGGCGGGAGACCCTGGCCCGGGAGGATATCAAGTCGATCATCGATGATATGATCATCGATGTGGTGGATGAGATTGCGGCTGAATTTTCCCAGACCAAGCTCCCGTCGGAAGAGTGGGACTGGGAGGGCCTGGAAGAACGGATTCGGAGCCAGTTCGGGGTTGATCTTGACTGGGGTCCCGAGCAGCGGCTTGAACTGGACCGGGAAAAACTGGCGGCCCGGCTCCTGAAGACGGCAACCACCGCCTATGCGCAGCAGGAGGAACGGATCGGTCCGGAGACGCTGCGCTACCTCGAACGGATCATTCTGCTGCAGATAGTGGACCACCATTGGAAGGAACATCTGCTCAACATGGACCACCTCAAGGAGGGGATCGGGCTCAGGGGATACGGTCAGAAGGACCCCCTGAACGAGTACAAGAAGGAAGGGTTCGAGATGTTCATGGGGATGATCGACACGGTCAAGCAGCAGACCGTGGGCGCCCTGTTCCGGGTCCAGCTTGCTCCGGACGAGGAGGTCGGGGAGATCGCCCGGTCCCGCAAGAAACAGCAGGGCGAGATACGGATGAGCCGGGGCGGAGACGGGGAGAGCAAACAGCCAGTTAGGCGCAGCGGCGAGAAAGTGGGCCGCAACGCCCCCTGTCCCTGCGGCAGCGGCAAGAAGTACAAAAAATGTTGTGGACGGATCAAATAAGATGAACTCGTAACAACCCGAAAGGTTTCAAATGCCACCCAATAAAATCAACAAGTTACAAGATGAATCACGTCCGTCGAGCGGGTTGTTGCGAGACCGACAAATAATGTCCCTACAGAAGACTCGATGATTATTATAAAAGGGTTTTCATATGCCGCTATCATGGCCGGGATCCGCAACGGCAAAAAGGCCCGGCTGGACCTGGGGCTTATTTTCTGCGACAGCCCGGCCGTTGCCGCCGGGCTGTTCACCACCAACCGGGTGGCGGCCGCGCCGGTGCTTCTGGGCCGGAGGCATCTCCGCTCCGGCCGGGCCCAGGCCGTCCTGGTCAACAGCGGCATTGCCAATGCCTGCACCGGTGAGCCGGGCCTGGCCGCGGCCCGGGCCTGCGGCCGGTCGGCGGCCGCGGCCCTGGGTATTGCCGAGGAACTGGTCCAGGTATCGTCCACCGGGGTGATCGGCGAGCAGCTGGACCCGGCCCGGTTCGAGGCGGCCATGCCCGCATTGGTCGAGAACCTGGCCCCGGACAAGGGCGATGATGTGGCCCGGGCGATGATGACCACTGATACCGTGGCCAAGACCGCTGGCCGGGAACTGGTTACAGGCGGCCGGACGATAAGGATATTCGGCATGGCCAAGGGCGCCGGGATGATCATGCCGGACATGGCCACCATGCTCTGTTTTGTGATGACCGACGCGGCGATCACCGCGGATGCGCTCAATCAACTGCTCCGGCGCGGGGTGGACCAGTCCTTTAACAAAATCACCGTGGACGGCGATACCAGCACCAATGACACGGTGCTGATCCTGGCCAACGGCCGGGCCAATAACCCGGAGATCCGGGATGCCGGTTCCGAGGGCGGCCGGGCCTTTGGTATTGCCTTAAACGAGTTGCTCCGCGACCTGGCCCTGCAGATCGTGGCTGACGGCGAAGGCGCCACCAAACTGGTCACCATCCGGGTGCAGGGTGCAATTGACAATACGGACGCGGAAAAAGGGGCCCGGAGCATTGGTAACTCGGCCCTGGTCAAGACCGCTTTTTTCGGCGAAGACGCCAACTGGGGCCGGATCATCGGCGCCCTGGGCCGGGCCGGGATCGAACTGGACCAGAACCGGGTCTCCATGGCCTTTGACGATGTACCGATGGTCAAGGACGGGCTTGGTCTGGGACCGGAGCAGGAGGCCGCGGCCACCGCGGTGCTCAAGCAGAAAAAATTCACGGTGACCATCGATCTGGGGCTCGGCCCGGGGAACTGCGAGATCCATACCTGTGATCTCTCCCTGGACTACGTCAGGATCAATGCCGATTACCGGACCTGATCTTCCGTCACCCCGATTCCTCCAGCCTTTTTATCCCCTTTTGCAGAACAAATAAGGCCAGGCCCACGGCCAGAAATATGGAGCCGCCGATCCAGGCAACGAGCAGCAGCAGGTCCCGGGCCCGGAACATGGAGCCGGCCAGGCCGGCGGTTACCAGCCGATAGGTGGGCAGGGCGCCCAGCAGGATAATCAGCAAGATAAAGGCCAGGGCGGTGAATAAAAAGAGGATCGCGCCCATGCCTCCCAGGGCCGCGGCCCGGTTTTCCGCCTTGAAGTCGGCGTACAGCGAGCCAAACCCCAGGGCCAGGGCCACCAGGGTCCAGGTGATCACCAGGCCGCTGGCCAGACAGATCCAGGCCATCGGTCCCTTGATCTTGAGCAGCTGGTTGGAAGCGGCGAGCAGCAGCAGGGCGAGCCCGGTAAAGGGGATCACATAAAAAAAATACTTGGCCAGCAGATAACGCCGCATCGACAAGGGGGCGGCCCGGATCAGGTAGAAGGAGCCGCCCTCGGCCCCCACCGAGGGGTAGACGAACCGGGCCGACAGCGAGGCCACCACAAAGCCGGTCAGGCCGATGTTGAGAAAGGCGATCAGGTTGGCGATATACTCCTCCCTGATCGGGGCGCGGTCCAGGGGCAGCAGCTTGAAGTTGTAGAGATAGACCACGATCAGGGCGGCGATCATGAAGAGTTGGGACCATTCGGCCGAGTCGCGCAGGAACAGCTTGCTCTCCTTGCGGAATATCCAGCGCCAGACCGCTGGCCGGTATCGGCCCGGTGCCGGGAAGCTGCGAAAACCGCCGAACGATTCCTGGGACTTGGAATAGCCGGAAAAGAACCAGCGGCCCATGGCCCACTCGCCGATGAAGAACAGGGCCGGGGGGGTGAAGACCAGCAGGGCCGTCAGCAGCCAGTCGACCTCCCGGTCGAGGAGATAGAGGGAGAGCAGGTTGGCGGCCCAGGCCGCCGGGAGGTAGGGCGCGGCCGGGTTGGCGATCGAGGCGAGATAGTCGAGGAAATGGGCGTACTTGTCCGGGTTGACCAGGTCCTCGGGCCGGAGCAGGCGGAACATCACATAGATGAAGATGCCGAAACAGAGGGATAGATAGAAGATGATATCCTTGGTGCGCCGGGCTGGAAACAGGTTGACCAGGACCACGGTCAGGGCCATGCCCAGGGCCGAGGCAATGGCCGCGGTGGCGACCACTGCCAGGAGCATCAAGGGTGCGTACAGTACCCCGGCGTGGAAGACCCGGCCGTAGGCGGCAAAGATCGGCAGGGAAAAGATGACCATCATCCAGGAGGTGTAGACGGTGGTGGTGAGATAGCGCATGAAATAGAGTTCTTCCGGGGTGACCGGCGCCGCGCCGACGATTTCATTGTCCTGGGACAGGAACAGGGTGGAGACCGCCGAGACCATGCAGGAGAAGATCAGCATCGCAAACACGGTGATCCAGGCCATCTGGAATATCTTCAGGCTGAGGATGATCCCCAACTCGTTCTGGGAGTGGAAATAGGTCACCACCCGGACCGCGGTCAGGTAGAGGGCCAGGCAGACGGCCAGCCCGGTCGCCAGGGCGAGGATGGTGCGCAGGGGCAGGGTGTTGCCGGGAAAGAAGCGGTTGCAGAGGCCACGGCCAAAGGGCAGCAGCAGGCTGGTCCTGGGAGAGGCCATCATTGTTCTCCGGAATTCTGTTGATTCATGGCCCGCAGGGCATTGACCACCTCCCGCACATCGTAGACCCCGGTCAGTTCCAGGAAGATCTCTTCCAGGTCGCTTTCCTCCATCCGGGCCTCTTGACGCAGGGTTGCCAGGTTGCCGACGATCCGGAGGGCGCTGTTGACGATGATCCCGATCCGGTCGCAAAGCTCTTCGGCGATCTCCAGGGAATGGGTGGAAAGGAAGATGGCGGTGCCGGCCCGGGCCCGGGCCCTGAAGAGTTCCTTGACGATCCGGGCGCTTTTGGGGTCCAGCCCGACCATCGGCTCGTCAACGATGATGATCGGCGGGTCGAGCATCAGGATGCTGGCCATGATCAGTTTCTGCCGCATGCCGTGGGAATAGCTTTCAATAAGCTGGTGCCGCCGGTCGCTGAGCCCGAACAGGTCGAGGAGATGGACGGAGTTGGCGTTGAAGGCGGCCGGCTTCAGGCGATAGAGGCTGGCGATGAACTGGAGATACTCGATGCCGGTGAGCTTTTCGTAGAGATAGGGGCGGTCCGGGATGTAGCCGGTAACCTGCTTGCAGGCAACCGGCTCCCGGGCCAGGTCGCGGCCGTTGATCCGGATCCGGCCGGAACTGGGCTTGAGCAACCCGGCGAGCATCTTGATGGTGGTGGTCTTGCCGGCCCCGTTCGGTCCGAGAAAGCCGAAGATCTCCCCGGCCCGGATTTGCAGGGAAAGGTCGTCCACGGCGGTAAAGGCGCCGAACCGCTTGCTGAGTCGTTCCATTTCGATCATCGGCCTGGCTTCGGCAGTCACGAGATATCCTCCGGTTCAGGGGCCGGCGGGCCGGGCAGCCCCGGTGGAGAGCAGCGGTTGGTCCACGACCTCAATGGAGAGTCGGCCCAACAGGGCGCCGATTCGAATCATCTCCCTGGTCTCGCCCTGGATGAACTTGATATGGGTGATATCGGCCGGCAGTTGATCGCGGGTGGTGTCCAGGCTGATCCAGCGATTGTCAAGACAGACCTCGTTCCAGGCATGGTAGTAAAACGCCCCCTGGTGGAAGACCACCCCGGCAACAACCCGGCAGGGGATCCCGGCCCCGCGGGCCAGGGCCGCGAACAGGGCCGCGTGTTCGTTGCAGTCTCCCCGGCGGGTATGAAAGGTGGTTAGCGCGTCGGGGATTCCGAGAACCGGCCGTTTTTCCAGGTTGGTAAAGACCCAGCTGGCCAGGGCCCGGACCTTGGCCAGGGGGGTGGCCGCGGCAGCGGTGGTTTCACGGACCAGCTTGTTGAGGGCCGCGTTTTTCGACTGGATGTAGGGGGTGGCGGCCAGTTCCGCATCCGCGTCTGCGCAGACCTCGGCATCCTCTGCCGGCAGATCCTCCAGGGTCACGGTGACGATATCGTTGGTCACTCGCTGCCGGTCCTGGTTCAGATCGAAATCGTTGTCAGCCGGCATGGTCAGGCGAAAGCTCAGGCTGGTTCGCTGGTCAAGTTCCGGCATGGTGCCGGTCAAGGGCACGGAAACCGAACTGAGCAGTTCCTTGCCCTTGTGAACAAGGTCAGTGGCCTTGAACTCCGGTTCGGCCAGGAAGACGAACCCGGCCGGCGATTCCTCCTTGATCAGCTTGCCCGCATCGTTGAGCCAGCTGTTGAAAAAGAGTCCGGAAAAAGATTCGGTAAAACGATGCAGGTTGTGGACCCGTCCGTTGATCAGCACCTTTTCCCGGCCCTGGTATTCAATCACCGAGTTCTGACCGGACAGGGTCATGGGATCGAAGTAGGGCACCCTGCGCCGGTCGCCCGGCTTGAGGTCCCGGGTGAGGAGATAGCCGCGCTGACTGGTGGAAAGAAAGGGCGGCTCGGCCAGGCGGATGACCTCTTTTATGGTCTCCTTGCCACTGGTCAGCTCGAAGCGGACCTCCCGGCCCCGGACCGTGCCCCGGGCATCCATCCGGTAAAAGGGGGAGTCAAGATGAAAGGTAAAACTCCGCAGGAGGAGGTCGTTGGCGAGTTCGGCGGTGACCGTCATCCTGACCGGATGGATCTGGTCAAGGATGTTCAGCCGGAGCAGGGCCTCCTGGGAGAGAATCAGGGTGTCCGGTCCGGCGGGGTGGAGCCGGTTTTTGACATAACCGATCCGTTGGCCCTGGAAGTAGACCCCGAGAAAACTCTCCTCCCGTCCCTGTTGGATGACCCGGGCCTCGCGCAGGTCCAGGGTCTTGATGAAATAATCCCGTTTGAGCAGGGCGACCAGTAAAACGACCCAGATGATCAGCAGCACGATCCGGGCAATCTTGGCAACAGGGCGAATGGACATTGATACCTTGCTGGTTTGTCAGGGGATCAGCCTACCAACCAGACCGAGACATCCGCGGCCATGGCCATCACCTTTGCCGATACGCTGCCTAAAAAACCTTTTTTCTCTTCCCCGCCGCGGCGGCCCATGACAATGGTGCCGAAATCGTCGATCAGGGCCTGGCGGATGATCTGCCGGCTGGGGTGAACTCCCTTGCTGGTGGTGAGCCGGCGGATTTTTTCCGCTGGAAAACCGCTGTTCAGCAAGAGCTGTTCCGGGCCGTGAAAGTGGCTGTCCGGGCGGTTGTCCAGGAGAAAATCGCAGGCATTGCCGAACAGTTGCCGGCATTGCTCCGGGTCAAGGGTCTGTTTATGGCTGAACATCGACTCGGAGTGGAACAGGGTCACCTCGGCATAGGGATTGTCCTTGAGGATAAAGCCGAGGTGGTCCGCCGCCTTCAGGCTGTGGAAGGAGCCGTCCACCGGCAGCAGGAACCGGCGCGAGTTGACCTGGCCGTCCACCACCCAGATGGGAACATCGGTGCATTTTTTCAGGATCCGTTCCGAGACGCTGCCCATGACCATTTCTTCCAGCCTGGTCAGGCCGCGGCGGCCGATGATCAAGGCATCGTAGAGCCCCTGGCGCGCCACCGTGAGGATGTCGTCGGCCACCCCTGTTCGCGAGAGTTGGACCTGGGTGGTGATCTGTTGCGGACTTATCCCGCGCCGGCCGAGTTGCATGACCGCCTCGTTCATATAGCGCCTGGCCGCGGCGTATTGTTTCCGGGACGCGGGGCTCATGCTGCTCATCAGCTCGAGGTCGTCCAGCCAGTCACGGCCGGCTGCGGATAATGTACAGGGAACAACGCAGAGGAGATGGAGAAAGACCTGGTCCAGATCCTCAAAGAGCCGGCTGAGATAGCGCAGGGTGTTGGCGCTGTATACCGAGCCGTCCACTGTCACCAGGAGTTTTCTTTCCATGCCGTCTGCTCCGCCGGGGGGGAAGGGATTGATCACGATTTTACATTGCCATAGGAGCAGGTAACCCCGCAATAGTTTTCGAACACCAGTTCATGGTCCAGGCGAAGGACATAATCAGGGAGCAGCGGAATCTTGCCGCCGCCGCCCGGGGCGTCCACCGCAAAGGTGGGCACGGCCAGGCCCGAGGTGTGGCCGATCAGGGCACGCATGATCGACAGTCCCTGCTCGACCGGAGTACGGAAATGATTAGTGCCCCGGGTCATGTCGCCCTGAAAGAGATAGTAGGGTTTGACCCGGATCAGGAGCAGCTTGTGGAACAGATGCCGGAGTGTTGCGGCCGAGTCGTTGACCCCCTTGAGGAGTACGGTCTGGCAGCCCATGGGGATGCCGGCGTCGGCCAGCCGGGTGCAGGCCCGGGCCGCTGCGGCGGTGATTTCGCCGGGATGATTGAAGTGGGTGTTGATGTAGAGCGGATGAAAGCGTTGCAAAAGGGCGGCCAACCGGCGGGTGACCCGCATGGGCAGGGTACAGGGCACCCGGCTGCCGATCCGGATGATCTCGATGCTGGGGATCCGGCGCACTGATTCCAGGAGCTGTTCGAGCCGGTCGTCGGAAAGCAGCAGGGGGTCGCCGCCGGAGAGGAGCACGTCCCGGATTTCCGGAGTTTTGCGGAGATAGTCGAGCCCGGCGCGGATGGTGTCGTTGCTGATCCGCATCCGGTCGGTGCCCACCTTGCGTTTCCGGGTGCAGAACCGGCAGTAGACCGCGCACTGGTCATTGACCAGGAACAGGGCCCGGTCCGGATATTTATGGACCAGGTTGGGAACAGGGCTCAGATTCTCTTCATTGAGCGGGTCCTCCATGCAGACCGTGTCGTCAAGCTCCCTCGGGTCGGGAACTGCCTGGAGCCAGAAAGGGTCGCCCGGTTTCTTGATCAGGGAGAGATAATAGGGGTTGATCCGCATCGGGTAGGCGGCGGCAACCGCCTCCAGGGGGCTGGGGTCGATGTCGAACCGGGACGCCAGTTCCCGGGGCAGAACAATGCTTTTGCGTAACAGGCGTTGCCACTGGGTCATTTCATTTTTTTTGTTCGTAAATCAAATATTGATAAACTCGTAACAACCCGAAAGGCTTCAAATGCCACCCAATAAAATCAACAAGTTACAAGACGAATCACGTCCGTCGAGCGGGTTGTTGCGAGACCGACAAATGTTCGATTGTTTATATGAAGTCGTTGCGGGCGAAGCTCGGTGTCCGGGCAGGTATCCTTGCAATCTACAGTAGTTTCTCAAAGGCCTTGATATGATCGTGTTCGCCCAGGACAACCAGAATATCGTCCTGGAGAATGGTGGTGTCCGGGCCGGGGTTGAAAAGCATCTCGCCCTGGTCGCGCTTGATTGCCACCACAATGAGGTCGTGTTCCTTGCGGATATTGGTATCCTTGAGGCTTTTGCCGGCAAAGGCGGCCTTGTCCGTAACCCGCATCTCCTCCAGTCGCAGGCCGAGTTCGCCGGCGTGAACAGTGAGGTCGATGAAATCGATCACCGTGGGACGGACCAGGAGGTGGGCCATCCGGCAGGCCCCGATATAATAGGGCGAGATGACCTTGTTGGCCCCGGCCCGCAGCAGTTTGACCTCCGAACCCTCCTCGCCGCTGGACCGGGCCAGGATAAACAGGTTCGGGTTCAATCCCTTGGCCGAGAGGGTGATGTAGACATTATCGGCGTCGGAAGAGACCACGGCAATGAGCCCCTTGGCCTTTTTGATCCCGGCGGCAAGCAGCATCTCGTCGTTTGAGGCCTCGCCCTGCAAGGAGAGATAACCGAGTTCCTCGATCTGCTGGATCTGTTCCGGGTCATGTTCGATCACTGCAAAAGGGCGATTGTTTTCTTTAAGCACGCTGCAGATGACCTTGCCGATTCTGCCGAAGCCGCAGACGATGTAGTGATCTTTCAGGCGTGATACCTTTTTTTCCATTTTTTTTCTCCCTAGGATTCGCCGCAATCCCCCTTCGACCATTGCCTCGGTGATATTGCCGAACAGGTACAGGACAAAGCTCACCCCCACCACGATCAGGGCGATGGTGAATAATTTTCCGCTGGGACTCAGCGGAAAGACTTCACCGTAGCCCACGGTGGTAATGGTGATGACCGTCATGTAAAGGGCGTTGAGCATGCTGCTGCCTTCCAGCACCATGTAGCCGGTGGTGCCGACAAAGAGGATGGCGGCAAGAATTATCAGCCCGGTGACTGTTTTTCGCATCTAGGTGAACCGTTTGCGTTTGCGGGAATCGGCGCCCGGCCGGCCAGGGGGCGGAGTTGTGCCAAGGCAGTGCCCAAGTAATCATAAATATACCGGTTTTACAAGCCCTTTTCAGAGAAGCGGGACAGGGACGGCGCGTGATCAAAAGGATGGTGACGCTTGAATAAAAAAACCCCCTTCCGGCAAGTCCGGAAGGGGGCGGTGTTGTTGAGCTTTGCAGCGGGTCTAATCCGAGGCAATCACATCATCGGCCTGGGGGCCTTTTTGCCCCTGGTTGACCGTAAACTCTACCTTTTGACCTTCTTCAAGGGAGCGGAAACCACCGGTGTCCCGGATGGAAGTGAAGTGGACAAACACATCGTCTCCCTGATCCCGGGCGATGAAACCGTAGCCCTTGCTGCTGTTGAACCATTTTACCGTGCCTATTTCCCGATCTGCCATCCTGCTTAACCTCCAAAAATTGCGATACTAACGTATCATGCTGGCGGGTAACAAGCCGCCATAAGCGATTGGTTCCGGAAACAGTTCCGCAACCAGTCTTCCCTCTCGAACCCGGCCGGCCGGGTCTGAAAAAATTTCCATGGATGAACAAAAAGATCTCATCTGACTGATATCCCGTCCTTACAGCCCGGGCCGGAATCGATCCCGGCCCGGGCCTGCATTTAAAAATTACAATATGCGGGAACCCGGCAAAGCACAATACTAAAAGAATGGCAGGTTAATGGCAGGCAAAACCTAGTACTAAACCATAACAATCGAATGGTGATCCGGCGGTCTCTTCCCAGGGCCGGCAAAAGCGGAATTGAAGTGCTTCTTCTGACTTGTCTTTTATGGGAAATTATGCTACAACCCCCGTGAATCCGGAGAATATTTCATTGTGCCCGGGTGGCGGAACTGGTAGACGCAAGGGACTTAAAATCCCTCGATCCTTGTGATTGTGCGAGTTCGATTCTCGCCCCGGGCACCATTTTCGCGGCCAGATATCCCGGACCGCTTACGCTGAACAAGAGAAACCAGCGCTCCATGGAAAAATTTGAAAAACAGCAGTTGACCGATCACCTGAAGGACCTGCGGTCCTGTATCATCTACTCCCTCATCGCCTCGGCCGTGGGGTTCGCGGTTTCCTATGTCTATATCCAGGAGATCGGCGCCTGGTTCTTCAAGCCCCTGTTCGACGTCCTGCCGCCGGAATCCAGCCTTATCTTCACCTCTTACCAGGAGGCCTTTTTTTTTATCTAAAATTGGCCCTGGTCTGCGGGGTGATCCTGGGCAGCCCGGTGACATTTTTTCAGATCTGGCGTTTTGTCGCCCCGGGCCTGTATCAGCATGAAAAAAAGGCGCTGATCCCCTTTTCCCTGCTTTCAACCTGTTGTTTTACCGGCGGGGTCGCCTTTGCCTATTTTGTCGTCTTTCCGCCGGCCTTTAAGTTTCTGGTCGGCTACAGCACCGATTATCTCAACCCGATGCCAGCGGTGACCGAGTATTTTTCCCTGGCCCTGCGCCTTCTCATCGCCTTTGGCGCCATCTTCGAGCTGCCGATCGTCATGGTCTTTCTTGCCAGGCTCGGGGTGGTGAACGTCGCCTTTCTCAACCGGAATCGCAAGTATGCGGTGCTGATCAATTTTGTGATTGCAGCAATCCTGACCCCTACCCCCGATGTGGTGAACCAGATGTTGATGGGGGTGCCGCTTCTTATTCTATACGAGGTGAGCGTGGTGGCGGTGTGGCTTTTCGGCCGCCGCGGTTTTGCCGGGAGCCGGGAGCCGGAACAGGACCCTTCGGCTGATTGAGACCTTCCGTGGCCAGCGCCCCTTGCAACTTTATTCATATCGGTTAAAACGTAACTGATTACGGGAGAGATCTTTCCGGGGTTGAAAAAACAGTTAAAAAGAGGATGGAGAACCATGATCAGCGCAAGCCGTGCTAATGAAGACTTTCAACAGGCCCTGGCCATCGGCCGGCCACCCAACATTGTCAAGCTTTTTCCCAACTCCCGCGCCCTGATCGTCAGCGGCAAGGTGATTGACCGGGCCTTGATCGCCAAGGGCAAGGCAATGACCATGGCGGCCAACGGCCGCAATTGCCTGGTGATCCGTGGCGCGCTGATGGCGGCCCAGCGGGCCAATGCCGCGATGATCATCGAGATCGCCCGTTCCGAGGGTGGGGCGGATGCCTATTGCGCGGTCAATTACTGGAACATTGCCCGGATCGTCGACTCCTTCTGCAATGAGCTGGGAATAACCGTGCCAGTGGCGATCCATGCCGACCATTACGGGATCAAGAAACCCGGGGACGTTGACTTTGCCCAACAGGAGATTCCCACCCTGTTTGATGCCGGGATTACCTCCATTGCCGTTGATGCCTCCCACATGCCGGATGCGGACAACCTGGCCGCCAACATCGCCTTGAACCCCTACATCCCGAAATGGGCCGGGCTGGAGACCGAGGTGGGCGAGATCAAGGGCTCCCAGGGGCTGTCCTCGGTGGAGGAGGCCCTGTTCCTGATCCAGGGGTTGAACGCCCATGACATCTTTCCGGACTGGATCGCCCTTAACAACGGCACCACCCACGGCATTGAGGCAAGCGACCAGGGGATCCAGGTGGATCTCACCGCTGAGATCCATGCGCGGCTTGTTCCATATCAGGTGTCCGGCGCCCAGCACGGCACCTCGGGCAACAGCTCGGAGCGGCTGCGGCAAATCGCCGCCCAAACCCGGACCACCAAGGCCAATGTGGCCACGGCCCTGCAGATGATCTCCTGGGGCCTGGTGGTGAACGACTATGGCAACGCCCAAATGGATGGGGCTGGTGATTTTATCAAAAAGGAAGGTGAAGGGGTCTCGGAAGAGATGTGGCTGGAGATGGTTGGCTATGCCCGGCACAGGGGATGGAAGGGCGGTGATTTCAAGAAACTGAATCTGCCCTTTGAGACCAAGCTGATGGGCCAGCCCCGGCAGATCCGGCAACGGATGGCAACCCGGGTGGAGGAGTTTGTCCATCGGTTGCTGGTCGAGGTGTTCAATGCCCGGGACACCGCGCCCCTGGCCGTTGAGGCCATTCTTGCGGCCGGCTCCCACGATCCCGGTCCCAAGGTCGGCCGGATCGAGGATCCCGGCCAGTGGACCGAGGAGAAGTTCCGGCGCCGGGCCGGGGCGATGGACACTGACAAGGGACCGCGGGGAGATTTTGATGATTAGTTGATGACTGCCAGAGGACAGAGGACGGAGGACCCGCCTTTGCCATCCTCCTTCGCCTGATGGCTACGGCGGGCAAGCAGAGGACAGTGGACAGAGGACGGAGGACAGAGGACAGAGGACAGTGGACAGTGGACAGTAAACCAAACACCAAACACCAGGCACCAAACACCAGGCACCAGGCACCAGGCACCAGGCACTAAAAACAGTGGCCGGTGGGTGGAAGAATAAACGTTGGACGTAAGCGTTCACCAGCACCTCATCTTCGCCCATTTTGGCCTGCTCGAATAGCACCAGTATGCTTCGCAGTCCCAAATGAACGAATCTAAGCCACTGGTAAACGCTTACGGGCATGAGATTACCGTAAATCCGTACCCCCGGTGAACGGTTACTAAAAAAGATGGACCAGGAGATTGCTGAGAAATGCAAAGGGGAGGGGTGTGACACTACCCGCCGGTACAGCCCGGGATATGGAGATTTTTCTATCGCGGCCCAACCGGTATTTTTTGGGCTTGTTAAGGACGTCATGCCGGTTCTTAAAATGAGCCCGGGTTATATCCTCTCGCCTGAGAAAACGATAACAGCGATAAAAGGTGTTACTTGACGAGGCGGCTTTTGGTATATCGGAATACCGGGGACAGCCACCTGGGTAATGGGGTACTTCAGATTATAAGTTTCGTAACCGTTCGCCGGGGTCAGTTCATCGTAGCTGTTTAGGTGGGGCAGGCAGATCAAAGTGACCGGCGAAGAGACCAGTCGGCCGGCCGGCCGAAGACAGGCCGCGGTAGCACTCATGCGGTCCAGATAAAGATGAGCGGGATAAAGAGCAGGGTCAGAAAGGTGCCGACCAGCAGGCCGCCGATGGCCACTGCCCCCAGGGGCGCCAACCGTTCCAGGCCGATGGCTGAACCAAGGGCCACCGGCAGCATCCCGGCTGCCACCGCAAAGGCGGTCATCAGGACCGGCCTGGTGCGGATCCGGATACTTTCCAGCATGGCCTCTTTTTTCCCCATCCCCCGGGCTATTTTTTCCCGGGCAAAATGGATCAGCAGAATGGCGTTGTTGACAATGATCCCGGAGAGCAGGATAAAGCCCATCATTGCCGGCATGGAGACGTGATAGTTGAGCAGCAGCAGGGTCCAGGCGGCGCCGATGATGGTCAGGGGAATGGAGAGGATGATCATCAGGGAGATCCGGATGGAGTCGAAAAAGATTATCAGGGTGAAAAAGATCAGGATAACCGCAAAACCGATGGCCGTGACCATCCGGCCGGCGGAGTTCCGGAACTCCTTGATATCGCCCACCTGTTCCATGGTCACCGATGGCGGCAGGGTGGTGCCGGTGAAACCCTGGTCAAAGCTGTCCATGATATGGGAAATGGCCGTCTTCTCGCGGAACCCGTATACATTAAGGGTATAGTTGAGACCCTCCCGGCTGATGAGTCCGGGTTCAAGGTCCCGGCTGACCGTGGCCAGGGCTGCCAGGGGTATCTTTTCCCCGTTCGGGGTGTTGATAAGAACGGTGGAAAGGAGTTCGAACCGGTCCCGTTGGGCCGCCGGCAGCCAGAGCCTTACCCCGAAGTCGGTACTGTTGGCAGCGGCAAAGGTCGCAACCCGGGCGCCGCGGAGCAGGAGCTGGAGCTGGGTGATGATCTCCGAACTGTTCAGGCCGTGCAAGGCGGCCCGTTCCTGGTTGATATCAAGCTGGTAGACGATTTTATCGATATCCCAGGTGCGGGAGACCGAAACCACGCCCCGGGTTTTATACAGCGCCTTTTCCACCTGGTCCCCGGCCCGGACCAGGTCGTCAAAATCAGGGCCGGACAGCATTACATCGATGTTGGCGCGGATACTGGCCAGGGCGGTGGCCCCGTAGTCCACCACGTCCAGACGCTTGATGTTCTCGATTCCGGCAATCAGCGGCCGAAGCCGGTGTTCAATGTCCCAGATCGACTCTTCACGCTCATGGCGATTCACATAGGTGGCTGTAATGGCGATGTGGTCGCTGCCGGAGCCGCTGCCGATGCTCAAGACCCCGGCCTCGCTGCCAATGGCGGCGGAGAGCCGCTTGAGCCGGCCGTTTTCCAACAGGATCCCATTAACCTGCCGGGTGATCTCCTTGCTTGCTGCAATGGGCAGATTGGGGTCGGTGGTGATGTTGATCCTGATGCCGCCGGTATCCATGGGCGGCATCAGTTCCCGGCCGACAACGGGCATCACTCCCTTGACACTGACAACAAACAGCGCCAGCAATACCGCGAAATAGACCAGCGCGACTGTTTTCCGCTTGAGCGCCGCCCCGACCGCGGCGGCAAAAAAGTGGTGGACGGCCTCGTTGGCCCTGCCGGTGATCCGGTGGAAAAACCTTTCCACGCGCAGGAGAAGGGGATGGTTGAGCGTCAGTATTTTAAGCGACAGCAACGGCACCGCGGTAATCGAGATGACATAGGAGGCGGCCAGGGCCAGGAGCAGGGTGACGGTCAGGGGCCGGAATACGGTCTGCGGGTAGCCGCCCACAAAAAGAATCGGGGCCAGGGCGATCATGGTGGTGACCGTGCCGGAGAGATCGGCGAACATGATCTCCCTGGTGCCCCGCATGACCGCCCGGTGGATCTCCGAGCCAAGCTCCCGGTAATGACGTTCAATGTTCTCCATGACCACCACCGCGTCATCGAGCAGCAGGCCCAGGGCCAGGATGATGCCGGTCAGGGTCACCACGTTGAACTCAATGCCCGCCAGCCACATCAGGGCAACGGTTGCGGCATAGACCAGCGGGATGGTGAACAGGACCACCAGCATCTGTCTGAAACTGGCCAGAAAGAGGAACACCACGAACACGGACATGAGAATCGCGTCCCGCAGGGATCCGAACATGTTCCCGGTGGACTGGACAATGGTGTCTTTCTGGGTATCGGTGATCTCCAGGCAGAGCCCCGGGTACCGGGCCTTGATCTCGGCAAGTTCAGTTTCCACCCGGTCAATGGTCCGGACCACGTCCGCGTCGAGCCCGCGCTGCACGGCCAGGGCGATGGCCGCCTTGGAGTTGCCGTAATAGCCGGCGCTGTTCTCATAATGGCCGAAATAGATGTCACTCACCTCGGCCAGGGTTACCGCCGGGGTCAGGCGCAACGACCCGAGCCCGGCCATACTCTCCTGCCGGCCGGGTGATTTGAGCAGATAGCGGCCCTGCCCGCCGCTGATAAAACCAACGGCATAGTCCCGGTTATTGGACTGCAGCACTGCCTGGACCATGCCGATGCTCAGCCCGTACCGGTCAAGTTTTTCCTTGTCAACAATGATCTGGACCTCTTTTTTATAGCCGCCGAACACATCCACGTTGGCCACCCCGGGGAGCTTGATCAACCGCTGCTTCAACCTGTTCTCCGCAAGCTGGCGGATATCCTCAAGTCCCATGCCGCTGCTGCCGGGACTTACGGCAATAACGACAATCGGCGCAGTGGCAGCGGATATTTTGTGGATCCGGGGTTCAAGGATGTCTCCGGGCAGGAGGGAGCGGATCTTGTTGATGGAATTGGTCACATCAGCGGCCGCCAGTTCGAGGTTTTTCTGATAATCAAACTCAGCGCGAATAACGCTGACCTCGTCGATGGTGGTGGAGTATACCCGGCGGATATTGTCCAGGGTGTAGAGTTCCTCTTCCACCGGAACGGTGACGTTGGCGGCAATGGTCTTGGCCGAGCCGCCCGGCTGGACGATGACCACGGCAATCTCGGGATAGTTGGACTCAGGGAACAGTTTCCGGTCGATCCGGTTGTAGCCCAGCACACCCAGGAACAGAAAAAGGGCCAGGAACGAGCAGATGAGATAGGGACGCCCCAGCAGACGTTCGATCCAACTGTTATTCATTGTTCTTTTCCCGGATAACCTTGATCCTGCCATAGGAGGGAAGCAGGCCCAGCTTGGCCTCGGCTGCCACGGCAACCGGTGTTGCCGGACACGGATCGATCAGGGCGAACTTCTTGTCCCGCGCCTTGACGGTTACCGCTTTTTCGGCAAAGCGGTCGCCCTGGAGGAGCATGATGCTCTCGCCCCGGTCCCGGTGGAGCAGGGCCCGGACCGGCACACCGCAGCCGGATCCGCTTTTTACCACCAGTTCGATGGTCAGATAACTGCCGTTGGGCCGGTCCAGCCGGCGGTCAAGGACAACCTCGGCAACCGACAACCCTCCCCTGGCATCGTTATACAGCCTGGTGATTTTTCCGGCCTTGCCCCCCTGGAGCAGGACCTCCATGCCCGGCCGGATCTCCGCCGGTCCGGGCATGAAGCTGAAAGTGAGTTTCTGCGGCAGGGAATTGAGTGAGATAATGGGGCGGCCGGGCGAGGCAAGATCACCTTGATGCAGGAAAACCGTGCCCACGATGCCGGCAAACGGGGCCCTGAGGTTGAGATAATCGAGCTGATTCTCAAGACCCCTGATCTTCTGTTCCAGGTCGGTTACCGTTGCGCCGGCAACCCCAAGGGCAACCCCGGCGGCCTCGAGCCTTTCCCGGGCCAGGCCGCCGACCTTGAACATGGCCTTGTTACGCTCATACTGGGTCCTGCTGTAATCATTCTGTTCCCGGGCCGCGGCAAGTTTTGCCCGCAGGGCGGCAATGGCGGCCAGGATCTCCTGGTCATCGATGCGCACCAGCAGGTCGCCTTGGCCCACCTCCCGGCTCTCGTCAACCAGGAGTTCACTGATCCGGCCGCTCAGCTTGGAGGAGATTGCAACACTGGTTGCAGATTCCAGTCTGGCCAGAAAGGTACTTGTCTGAAAAACGGTTCTGTTCTCCGGCAGCACTGTTTTGACCGGATGGGACATCGGGGTTGCCATCGGGGCCGCGGCTATGGTCTGGCTGCGTTTTTTCAGAAGCACTGCCCCGGCCACAATCAGGATGACGAGCAGAACCGGCAGGATAATTTTTTTCATCTGTTTTCTCCATGTTCGAGCAGGTAATCAAGATAAAAACAAGCAGTCTTATAACGGTAGCCAGTGTCGATAAAGCGGCTCTCCGCCAGTTGGTGACGGGCCCTGGCATGGAGGATATCGCTGATATCAGCGGCCCCCTGCTCAAAACGGACCTGCTCAATGGCCGCGCTCTCCCTGGTCATGGCAAGTTCCGCCCGGGCGCTGTTGTAGTCGCTGGCCGCGGTGTTGATCCTGAAGACCGCTTCCGCCAATGCCCGCTTGAGTTCCAGTTCCGCCTTGGTCTGTTCGTATTGACTCTGACGGGCAATGATCTCGATCGCCCGGGTCCGGGCAAAGCCGGTAAAGAGCGCCACCTCGTAGACAACCCCCGCGCTGAACAGATCCTCGGTGGTTGGTACGGCCGCGGGGTTGGAGGATATTGATGCCGGGGTCATGGGGGCCAGGGTATGGGGCAGATTATAATGGGTGTAGGATGAGACGATATCCAGGTTGCCGAAACTGCGCGCTTTCTGCTCTACCATGTCTGCATGGGCGAGTTGCAGGTTCAGTTGTTGTTTGTCCAGGTCCGGATTGTTCCGCAGGGCCAGTTCAACACACTCTTCGAGGGTGAAGGCCCGGCCCGGGCCAACCGTGACAACAAGGACGAGCAGGATGACCGCAACCGGGGGCAGAATTTTTTTTAAAAGACCCATGGCGATTTTTTTGACATATAATGAAAGTTCTGGTTGAATGATTCCGGCTTGTTTAAACAAACGTTTAATTAATATTATTATTGCTATGCATAAAAAAGTCAACAATAATCAGGCCGGGCAACAATCCCGGGAGCGAATTATCGGGGCGGCGGTGAAACTCTTTGCCCGTCAGGGGTTTGCCGGTACCGGCCTGCGGGAACTGGCAGCCGCCGCCGACGTCAACCTGGCGATGATCAACTATTTTTTCGGCTCCAAGAAGGAACTGCTCAAGGAGATACTTGATATTTTCTTATCAGGCTACCTGGCCATTGGCCGCGAGGAACTGGCCGGAGACGATGGGCTGCAGGCAAGGCTCGGCCGGTTTATCAGCCGCGCTGTGAGCTATTTTGAAAGCCACCGGGATTACCTGCTTGTCACCATCACCGAACTCCCCCATGATGATCCCGAGATAATAGAATACAAGGCCGCCTGGGGGCGGCGGATGATGGAGATTGTCGGCCGGGAGGTCTGCCGGCCCCTGGCCGCGGAAACCGGCGTCATGATCCCGGCGACAGTGGTTGGGCCCATGCTGACCGCGATGATGGCGTCACGTTTTCTGTTTGCCCCGGTGGTGGAGCGGGTGCGGCCAGATGGGGTTGAGGCGCCGGCGGCTGAGGACTACGCAGAGATCATCAGCGGTTTTTTTCTTAAGGGGATTGCCGGGTTCCAGTAATTTCTCAGTTTCAACGTCCCGGTTTTCAAACCTTTGAACTCGTCCCGGCCTGCTCAGGGTTGGCGGCGGTGTGTACCCCGCCGCTGTTGCCCGTTATTCCCTGAGCCAGGCAATGCAGTCCTCGATTGTGTGGAAAGATTTTATGGGTACGCCCGTATTTTCGACGGTTTCTTTCAGCAAAAGTATTTTTTCGTTGGTCTCATCCGAGATTACTACTCCCCATTTAATATCCCGGGAGAAGGTGAAATCAATGGTCTTGCCGAACATGAAAATGAATCTTTCGCCAGGGAGAGAACTCTGTTGCCGGGCATCCACAAGGACCATGGTGCAGCCGTATTCCTGGTGCAGCCGTTCAATCTTGTCCCTGGTTTCCACCAGCATGGCCTCGGTCACCAGTCCCCAGGACTTGACCTTGATAATCTCATGCCCTTTCAGCAGGGAAACGGTTTGCGGCATTGTTCATACCTCTTCTTATTACGCACTGATCAGAAAGGCGCATTGGGGGAGGGGGGCGGCTAACAATACGGCCGATCCCGGTGAGAATAATCAACTGTTACGGGTTTATCAATAACAGCCGTTCTCCAGCAGAGTCAATGGCCGGGAGCCCGGCATGGGCAAATAAAAACCTGAATCCGTGACGGCTTGAGTTGATATCCCATGCAATATCTGGAATTTATTGCATTATTGTCAAACAGGCGCATTTGCTGGTCTTCACCGCGCCGCCCGGCGGCCCGCCTGATAACGGCGCAGCTGCCGCATTGGCAACTCGTTGATATCACACCATGATAATCAACATCGTTGCCGCCTTGGATCCGCACCATTCGCGAACGTTCACGGATTCAGGAAAAAAATAAAACCATTGACCCCGGACCATGGTCCAATGTTTATAGTTCATTATACTGGTCGGATTCATCACCGCCGAGGCAGTGCGGCGGTTTGTTGAAAAACATTTAAAAGGATAACCGTTAAGGAGGGAAGTCATGGATACAGATCACGATTCCAGAACAGGAAGTTGTTGTCATCCGGACCCGGATGACGGGTCTGAATATCGAGACCCGGTCTGCGGCATGACCACGGATGATCCGGATGCTTATCAGCCATATGATCATAACGGCAGGACCTATTATTTCTGCAGTGACCACTGCCTGACGAAATTTAAAAACGATCCCGGTTCCTTCACCCCCGGTGGTCATGATACCGGACCATTGCCAGGCAAGCCAGCGGGCCCGGGCAGCCATTCCGAAACCCCGAATTCCACATCTCAAGCCCAGACCTACACCTGCCCCATGGACCCTGAAATTATCCGGGACCAGCCGGGCGCCTGCCCTAAATGCGGCATGGCCCTGGAGCCGATGACCCCGGTGATTCCGGCCTCCCGCACCGAATATACCTGCCCCATGCATCCGGAAATCGTGCGGCCGGGGCCGGATAATTGCCCTAAATGCGGCATGGCCCTGGAACCCCGGGACGTGGCGGTTGACGAGCAGGAGGCAAACCCGGAATACGCGGACATGAAAAACCGTTTTGTGGTGGCCGGAATACTGTCCGTGCCCCTGGTACTGATCGCCATGCGGACCATGATTCCGGGGCTGGGGGTGCTTGATACCCTTGCCTCGGCCAGGACCTATGAATGGCTCGAACTGATTCTGGCCACCCCGGTGGTAATCTGGGGTGGCTGGCCGTTTTACGTCCGCGCCTGGCAGTCGGTGATCAACCGGAGCCTGAATATGTTCACCCTGATCGGGCTCGGCGTTTCAATGGCCTATATCTATAGCCTGGTTGCCGTGTATTTCCCCGATCTTTTCCCGGCCGCCATGCGCGGGCCCGACGGCACGGTGGGTGTCTACTTCGAGGCGGCGGCGGTGATCGTCACCCTGATCCTTCTGGGCCAGGTGCTGGAACTGAGGGCCCGCAGCCAGACCGGTGCGGCCATCAAGGCCTTGCTCGGGCTGGCGCCCAAAACCGCGCGCAAGATAAACGACGATGATACCGAAGCGGATATTCCCCTGGAACACGTCCGGAAGGGCGACCGTCTCCGGGTCAGGCCCGGCGAGAAGATCCCGGTTGACGGCATTGTGGTCGAGGGAGCCAGCAGCGTGGATGAGTCGATGATCTCGGGCGAGCCGATCCCGGTTGAAAAAGGTCCCGGCGATCCGGTGGTCGGGGCCACGGTGAACGGCACCGGATCCCTTATTATGCTGGCCGACAAGGTCGGTTCAGAGACCCTGCTTGCCCGGATCGTCCAGATGGTGGCCGCGGCCCAGCGGAGCCGGGCCCCCATCCAGAAGCTGGCTGATATCGTTTCCAGCTATTTCGTGCCCGCGGTTATCGCCATTGCCGCGCTTACCTTTGTCGTCTGGCTGCTGGTCGGGCCGGAGCCGCGGCTTACCCATGCGCTTATCGCCGCGGTCTCGGTATTGATCATTGCCTGCCCCTGCGCCCTGGGACTGGCCACGCCCATGTCGATCATGGTCGCCACTGGCAAGGGCGCCACCATGGGGGTGCTTTTCAGGAATGCCGAGGCCATTGAAATCCTGCGCAAGGTCAATACCCTGGTGGTGGACAAGACCGGCACCCTGACCGAGGGCAGGCCGAAATTGACCGATGTGGTACCGGCCGTTGGTTTTACTGAAAAGGAACTGCTGAAACTTGCCGCTTCCCTGGAAAAGGGCAGCGAGCATCCGCTGGCAGCCGCCATTGTCGAGGGCGCCGGCCAAAGGGGGGTCAGGGCCGGCGCGGTAACGGATTTCTCCTCCATTACCGGCAAGGGTGTTGCCGGGCTGATGGATGATAAAAAGATACTGCTCGGCAATAAAAAACTGCTTGATGACTTTTCCATCGATCCCGGTGAACTGGCCGACCTTGCCGAACAGATGCGGGGTGAGGGCAAGACCGTCATGTTTGTGGCAAGGGACAACTCGGTTGCCGGTCTGGTGGCGGTTGCCGACCCGATCAAGGAGACAACCCCCGAGGCGGTCAGGCAATTGCACCGGGAAAACATCCGGATCATCATGCTGACCGGCGATAACAAGGCCACGGCCGAGGCAGTGGCTGCAAAGCTCGACATCGACGGGGTGGTGGCCGAGGTGCTGCCCGATGAAAAGGCCAATGTGGTCAAGGAGTTTCAGGAAAAAGGCGACATAGTGGCCATGGCCGGCGACGGCATCAATGATGCTCCGGCCCTGGCCCAGGCCCAGGTCGGCATTGCCATGGGCACCGGCACCGACGTGGCCATGGAGTCCGCCGGGGTCACCCTGGTCAAAGGCGATCTCATCGGCATTGTCCGGGCCCGCCGACTCAGCCGGGTCACCATGAACAATATCAAGCAGAACCTGTTTTTCGCCTTTATCTATAACTCGCTGGGGGTGCCGGTGGCGGCCGGAGTATTGTATCCGGTTTTCGGGGTGTTGTTAAGTCCGATTATTGCTGCGGCAGCCATGAGTTTCAGCTCTGTGTCGGTTATCGCCAATGCGCTCAGGCTGAAGACAGTGAAGGTGTAACGCGGTGATATGTTTTCATTTCACGATTTTTATATTATAAGATGTGGCCTGTACGCAGTCAGTGCCGTTGATTCAGTTAGATCGGAAGAAAGTTTATCGGTTATCCATGAAAGTCATTCTTGCCAAAAATGCCGGTTTCTGCATGGGGGTGCGCCGGGCGGTGGAAACCACCCTGGATGTCATCAACCATGAGCCGGGCAGCGTGGCCACCTTTGGTCCGTTGATCCATAACCCGCAGGTGTTGGGCCTGCTGGAGGAACGCGGGGTCCGGATTCTTAAGGATATTCCGGAACAGCAGTCCGGCACCGTGGTCATCCGGGCCCACGGGGTGCCGCCCGAGCAGAAAAAGAAACTCCAGGCGATCGGCGCCCGGGTCAAGGACGCCACCTGCCCCCATGTGGTAAAGGTGCAGGTGATCATCAAGAAGTATCGCCGCCAGGGCTATGGCACGGTGATCATCGGCGACCGCAACCATGCCGAGGTGGAAGGGCTGATCGGCTATGCCGGGGCGGCCGGCCATGTGATCAGCTGCCGGGCGGATATCAACGGTTTGACTCTGACCGGTCCCTATATCATTGTCAGCCAGACCACCCAGGACCCCACCGTATTTGCTGCATTGAGCGAGCAGATTCTCGAGCGGTTCCCCAACGGCGAGGTCTTTAAAACCATCTGCGATTCCACCCATCAGCGCCAGGGCGAGGTACGCGAACTCTGCGCCAAGGTCAGGGCCATCGTGGTGGTGGGCGGCCGCAACAGCGCCAACACCCGGCGGCTGGCCGAGATCGTCGAGGGGATGGGCTGCCGGGCCTTTACCGTGGAAACGGAAGAGGAACTGGACCGTGTGGCGCTCAGTCAATACGATTGCGTCGGAATCACTGCCGGGGCCTCCACCCCCACCTGGATGATCAACCGGGTGGTCCGCTTTCTGGAGGCGATCCCCGGTCAAGGCGAGGGAGTGTTCCGGATCGGGCTGTACCGGTTCTTCTGGCTGCTGCTGGTGACCAATTTTTACGTGGCCGTGGGCGGCGGGTTCCTGGCCTATGCCAGTGTTCTGCTCCAGGGGATCGAGCCCCGGCCCTCCCATTTTCTGATCAGTTTCGGCTACCTCTTTGCCATGCACAACCTCAATCGCTTCATGAACCAGAAGTCCAGGGAGTTCAATGACCCGATCCGGGCATTTTTTTATCATCGTTTCGGCTGGCCGTTGTTGATGGCCTCGGCCCTGGCCCTGGTCCTGGCCCTGACTCTGGCCCGGGGGCTGGGGCAGTTGCCGTTTCTGCTTCTGATCGTGATGAGTGTATTCGGGGTGCTTTACAGCGTCCGCTTTATCCCGGCGGCCATGCAGCCGTTGCTCCGGGTCCGGCGACTCAAGGAGATCCCCGGCTCCAAGACCTTTCTGGTGGCGCTGGCCTGGGCCTTTGTCACTGCCCTGGTCCCGGCGTGGACCGATGGCCGGCAACCGGACCGGATGACTGCCGGGGCCTTTGTTTTTGTTTTTTTGCTCGTTTTTGTCCGCAATGCCCTGTTTGATGTCTTTGAGGTGCAGGCCGACCGGGTGATGGGCAAGGAGACCCTGCCGGTATGTATCGGTGAGCGGAAGACCATGATCATTCTCCACCTGTTTATCGGGTTGCTGGTTACGCTGTTGCTGGTCTTTCCCTGGTTCGGCTGGATCACGCCGCTGGGCTACTGGCTGCTGCCCCCTGTTTTTTATCTGATCGGGCTGGTTTATTTATATGAAAAAGAAAGGGTGGCCCAGGGGCCCAAGCTTGAACTGGCCCTGGAGTCCCTGTTTTTCCTGATGGCCGGTTTTGCCTGGCTCGGTGGGTTATAAGGGGTGCCGGCCGTTCGGCCGCGATCGGTTTAATCAATACCCATGCCGGTTGCGGGTCTGACACCGGACATGCTTTACGGAGAGAGGAATAGATGCTGAGTTGGTTTAAGAAAAAACTGGGCAAGAAGAAAGAGGACGAGCCGGCCTTGGTCGCGGAACCCGCGGCCGAAGAGGCCGTGTCGCGGGAAGATGCAGCCGAGGAGCCGGCCGGGCCTGAACCGATATCCGAACCGACGCCGGTCCCTGAATCCGAGGCGGTGGCTGAATCCGCGCCCGAGCCTGAACCTGTTGTCGAACCGGAACCGGTCCCCGGGAAAGGGGTGTTCCAGCGGTTGCGGGAGCGGCTTGGCAGGACCAGGGGCTCCCTGATTGCCAGGATGGACCATCTTTTTCTCGGCCGACGGCAGATCGACCAGGAACTGTTCGACGAGTTGGAGGAAATCCTGATTACCTCCGACCTGGGAGTGGGAACCACCATGGACCTCCTCGATCATGTCCGCAACCAGGTCAAGCGGGATCAGCTTACCGATCCCCGGGCGCTCCGGCAGGCCCTGCAGGAACGGCTTCTTTACTATCTCCGCCGGACCGGGCAGAACTCCGAACTGGTGATGCCCGAGTCCGGGCCCTTTGTCATCATGGTGGTGGGGGTCAACGGGGTGGGCAAGACCACCACCATCGGCAAGCTTACCCATAAGTTCGTCCAGTCCGGCCAGGCGGTGCTGCTGGTGGCCGGCGATACCTTCAGGGCCGCGGCCAGCGAGCAGTTGAAGATCTGGGGCGAGCGCAGCAAGGTCAAGGTGGTGGCCCGGCAGGACGGTGTTGATCCTTCGTCGGTTGTCTACGATGCGCTGGACTATGCCCGGACCCGGGATTTTGACGTGATCATCATCGATACCGCCGGCCGGCTTCACACCAAGGTCAACCTGATGGAGGAACTGAAAAAGATCAAGCGGGTGATGGACAAGAAGATCAAGGGCGCCCCCCACGAGGTGCTGCTGGTCCTGGACGCCACCACCGGTCAGAACAGCATCTCCCAGGCCCGGCTCTTTGACGAGACGGTGGGCGTCACCGGGATAGTCCTGACCAAACTGGACGGCACGGCCAAGGGCGGGATCGTGGTCAATATCTCCCATGAGTTCGATATCCCCATCCGCTTCATCGGCATCGGCGAGCAGTTGGAGGATCTGCGCGATTTCGAGCCGGAGGAGTTTGTCAGCGCCCTGTTTGCCGGCAACCACAATGGGAAACAACTGGAGACCGCCCGGATCGGAGCGGCCGGGGATTGAGGGACAATGGAATATAGACGACACGAGCAACCGGGTTGCGGCGGCTGTCTGCTGCTCCTCCTGTTGCTTGTTTTTCTGGCCGGCGGCGCGCCGATGCTGATCCAGTTTCTTGGCTTTATCGCCATGTCGGTACTCTTTTTTATCCTGGCGGTCATTGCCGCCTTCTGGGGTTTTTCTTATTACATCAAGCGGCAGATCAGCGCCTACCAGAGGTCCCAGACCGAGTCCCACAACACCTTTGTCCATCTGCTGGTGCATGTCCTGGTCTGGATCGCCCGGATGGACGGGGTGGTATCCCCGGCCGAGATCGAGACCATCCACCGTTTTTTCCGGCACAACCTCCGCTATTCCCAGAGCCAGATGTACTGGATCAAGGAACTGGTCCGGGAGGCCCGCGCCTCCACGGCAAGCCTTGATGCCCTGCTGGCCGAGTTCAAGCAGCAGTTCGCCTATGAGCCGCGGCTTATCCTGCTGGAGTTGATCTTTCAGGTTCTCTATACCAAGTCGATGGTGCCGGAGAGCGAACTGAAGCTTGCCCGCGATATTGCCGGGTTTCTGGAGATCTCACCCTATGATCTGCGGGTGATCGAGAACAGGTTCGTGGGCGGCTACGGCCCGGCCGCTGCGCCGGGGGGGCGGAGTGAAGGGCATTATTACCAGGTCCTGGGCCTGGAACCGGGGGTCGGCTTTGAGGAGATCAAGGTCGCCTACCGCAAGCTGAGCATGCAGTATCACCCGGACAAGGTGAGTCATCTCGGCGAGGAGTTCCGCCAGGTGGCTGAAGAGAAGATGAAGGAGTTGAACGAGGCCTATCAGTACCTGGAAAAGAGGTATCGGAATGGATAGTGTTAGAAAGGACAGTGGAAAAGTTAATAGTTATTGGTGGCCATGACCTGTCGGCGGGGTTGATTCCCTGGCAAGTTTCCGGGCCGCGCTGACCAGGGATGGATAGTCGCCCGGCCCGGCCCGCTTGAAGATCTTCAGGGCCAGGTCGATGTACTGCTGATCGGTATCCGCGTTGATAAAGACTTCCATCGGGCCGGAACATACCGGACCGATGCCGGCCAGGGCCGGCAAGGGGTTGGCCAGGTCCTCTTCGCGGGTGAAGATATCGTGGCCGGCCCGCTGTTTAACCAGCAGATCGGGACAGATGCCTGTCTGCTGGATCGCCGCTCCCCGCGGGGTATGGAACTCCGAGGTGGAAAGCCGGAGCGCGGCCCCGCCCGGTAATGGAAAAATCGTCTGTATCGATCCCTTGCCAAAGGTCCGGGCGCCGATGACCAGGGCCCTTTTGTTGTCCTGCAATGCGGCGGCCACCACCTCGGTGCCGCTGGCGCTGCCCTGGTTGACCAGGACGATGACCGGGAAGGTGAACCCGGAGTAGCGCACCTTCGGTTTTGCCCGGTAGATGACGTTCCTGTTGCTGATCCTGCCCCTGGTCGACACGATGATTCCCTGGTCGAGGAACAGCTCCGAGACCTTGATCGCCTGGTCCAGCAGCCCGCCGGGATTGTTTCTGAGATCAAGGATCAGTCCCCTGGTACCGGACCGGGCAAGGTCTCTGAGGGCCAGGAATGTGTCGCGACCGGTATTGTTGATAAATCTCGATATCCGGACATAGCCGTATCCCGAGTCCAGTTGCCGGACGCTCACGCTCTTGCGGGGGATCACCTGTCTGGTGATGGTGTAGTCCCTGGGCCGGCGCATGGACTGGCCCAGGATCGACAGATGCACCCTGGTTCCCGCCGGACCCCGGATCATGGCGATGGCCTCCATCAGGTCCATGCCCCGGGTGGAGCGGTTCTGGATCGCCAGGATCCGGTCATGGGCCTTGATTCCCAGGCGAGCGGCGGCTGTGCCCGGGACCGGGGCAACAACGGTGACCGCCCCGTGGTCAATGGAGATCACGATTCCTGTTCCACTGAATGTCCCGTTTTTTTCAGAGCGGAGTTGCCGGTAGATCTCCGGGGGGATAAAGGATGAATGGCAGTCCAGGGTGTTGACCATGCCGTGGATCGCTCCGGAGGTGACATCCTCGGCCGATCTGTTGGGGAAGCTGTCAAGGGAGGTTGCCAGCATGGAGGAGAGTCGCTCGAATAATGCCCGGTCGTTATCGATTATCTCCTTCCTGGAGATGGCAATCTCCGCGCCCGGCGAAAAACCGATCAACAGCGTTGCCTGGTCGGCCCTGATCGAAACTTTCTCCTTGCCCAGGAAATCCTGAAGTCCCCGGGCCGCCCCCCGGGCCAGGGTCCAGTTGTCAACGGGCAGTAGATAATCGTTCCGGATAAGGGACAGTACATCGCTGAGAGCGGAAAATTCTTTGGCCCGGCCGTCAACCGGGGCTGAAACAAGGAGGAGCAGGGCCAGGATAATGATTATGATCTTCTTTTCGGCGCGCGGGCGGCGGGTCATGGTCTGGTAATATAAGAATTTTCCGGTTCAGGCGTACTGTTAACGTAAACATTCAGTAAACCCCCTCCTATCGGGAAAGGGGTTTTCTTCTACCAACGGCCGCTCCATTGAGAAGGGCCGGCTGTTCATAAACAGGCTATCAAGCAGGAACTCGCTTCGCCGCAACGGCGATTCGGAACCCATAAGCATATCCTGCCGAAGTTGTTTCAAATTCCGCTTTTGCCGTCACGGCTGCGGCTCAGGGTCCGCTACACCGTTCGGTATAAGAAAACCCCTTTCCCGGTCCAATCTCAAACGTACGGGGTTTACCGAAACCTTACCTGTTAACAATCATTTTCATACCCGGTCGGCCGCGCTGACCAGGTCGCAGAGTTCATGGGCCATGGCGTTGATCAGGGCCTGGTCCTCGCCCTCCACCATCACCCGGATCACCGGTTCGGTGCCGGATGGACGGACCAGGATCCGGCCCGTGCGGCCCAGTTTTTCCGCCATGGCGGCCTGCTGTCTGACAAATCCCGGAATGTTTTCCACGGTGAGCCCGGCGGCGATGCGCACGTTTTTGAGTACCTGGGGGAAGGGCTCCATGATCGTTGCCAGCTCGGACAGCGGCTTCTGCTGCTTGACCATGCTCACCAGGAGTTGCAGTCCGGCCAGGGTGCCGTCGCCGGTGGTGTTGTGTTTGAGAAAGATCAGATGGCCGGACTGTTCGCCGCCGAAATTATAGTCGTTCCGGCGCATCTCCTCGACCACGTAGCGGTCGCCGACCCTGGTCCGGACCATTGAACCGCCCATCCGCTCCATGGCCTTTTCCAGCCCCAGGTTGCTCATCACCGTGGCCACCAGGGTTTTCTTATTAAGTTTATCGCGGGAGATCATGTCCCGGGCGCAGATGGCCATGATCCGGTCGCCGTCGACCAGGTCGCCCTTTTCATCGGCCATGATCACCCGGTCGCCGTCACCGTCCAGGGCAATGCCCAGGTCGGCGCCGGTCCGGCGAATCGTTTCCTGCATCCGCTGCGGGTAAAGGGCGCCGCACTGGTGGTTGATGTTGAGCCCGTCCGGCTCGGCCCCGATGGTGGTGACCTTGGCGCCCAGTTCCCGGAAGACCAGGGGGGCCACGCCGTAGGTGGCGCCGTGGGCGCAGTCGAGCACGATGTGCAGATCGTCCAGGGTGTAACGCCTGGGAAAGGTGTTTTTGAGAAACACGATATAGCGCCCCTTGGCGTCATCGATCCGGGTCGCCCGGCCGATCTCCTCGGCTGTCGGCCGCAGGGCCTCCATCTTCTGGGAAAAGATCAACTCCTCGATCTCGTGTTCCTTTTCATCGGCCAGCTTGAAGCCGTTATTGGAAAAGATCTTGATCCCGTTGTCCTGAAAGGGGTTGTGGGAGGCAGAGATCACCACCCCGGCGGCGGCGCGCATGCTGGTGGTGATAAAGGCGATCCCCGGGGTGGGCAGCGGCCCGACCAGGAGGATATCCACTCCCATGGAGCAGATCCCGGCGGCCAGGGCGTTTTCTATCATGTATCCGGAAAGGCGGGTATCCTTACCGATCACGATCCGGTGACCGTGGCGCATGTCCTTGACCTGAAAGGCAATGGCCCGGCCGACCTGCATGGCGATCTCAGTGGTCATCGGGTGGATGTTGGCCGTGCCCCTGATTCCGTCGGTGCCGAAGAGTTCGCGCATATGGAGTACTCCAATGTTTTTTTTAGAGGAGCGGCAGCAAACCGGCCCCTTGAAGGGGCGTCCAAGGCCGGGCCCGCCGGGCTCGGATATTTACTGTTGGTTGCGGCCGCGGCCTGGCATCCGGTCCAGCCATGCCGGTTATTGGGGGTGTCTGATTTTAAGTTTTTTGGGTGATTCGATTTCCAGGGCAACGGTCTTGGGGGAGATATCCAGGATCCGGATTTTATCCTTGTCCTTGCCATAGATATCGCTGATATTGACAACCACCGTGAGCGCGGTCCGGCCAGCGGCGAGGTCCCGGGGGCGGGCCACGGCGGTGAACAGGGGGCCTGATTCCCCGGCTTTCAAGGCAATCTCCTTGGGAAGTTCGGCCCGGACGGTGACCGTGGGGGGCCGCGCTTTGTATTTCCGGTCATTGCCCAGTGAGATCGGGACCTGGAACTGCCGGACCACCAGGGCCGCCCGGATATCGAGTTGCACGGTGACCACCGGTTCGCCGAGCAACTCGGCCAGGACCGGGGTAAGGACCAGGGAGACCTGCTGTGAGGACGGTTCCCTGAGCCCGTTGAGATCAATGGCCTGGGTCTTGAGGAACTCTTCCTTGCCCAGCGCATTCTCCGGCCCGGATACCGAGATATGGTCCGGGTCCAGGGTCACTGAGAGCAGTTCAAAACCCGGGGCCGGCTTGCCGGTCAGTTGCGGCTTGATCGTTAGTTTCTTCTGGACCAGCCGGTCCAGGCGCAGGGTAATGGTGCGTGGTTGAATCCGCAGAACGCTGATCCCCCAGGGGAGGTCGATGGAGTCGGGCTCGTTCTCAATGACCACCGTGCCCGGCTTGGCCTTGGACAGATCAATGGAGCGGGTGGTGTGCTGGGAGGCAATGGAGCGGATCAGACTGCGCTGGCCGCTCACCGCAACATCAAGCTGTCGTTTGAACTGGTTGGCGATTACCAGGTCCCGGGGCAGGTTGACGATCTCCACCGGTATGGATACGGTCATGTCCACCTTGTCTTCACCCACCACAAAATACCAGAGCGACAGGGCAAAGAAAAAAGAAAGGAGCTTGAGAACCCAGTTCCGGGGCCGGGGAATGGTGCTCAGGTAGCCGATGATTTGTTGAACCAGCTTTGCCATATCTGTTGCGTTGTCTCGTTGGGCATGAAGATGTTTGTCAGCTTGTTTCTCAGCGCTTCCTCGTTGGGCATGGTCTCGATTTCGCCTTCTTTTACCAGGGAGATCTCCTGGGTTTCCTCGGAGACCACCACCACCACCGCATCGGTCTCCTCGGACAGGCCGATGGCGGCCCGGTGTCTGGTGCCGTACCGTTTGTTGATGTAAGGGTTCTTGCTCAACGGCAGGAGACAGCCGGCGGTCTGGATCCGGCCCTCGGCAATCACCACCCCGCCGTCATGCAGGGGTGAGGAGGGCAGGAACAGGCTGACCAGCAGTTCCCGGCTCAACACCGCATCCACCCGGTGGCCTGAGTCGATATAGTCCCTGAGACCGGTGTCCCGCTCAATGACGATCAGGGCACCGAGCCGCCGGTCGGCCAGGTAGTGGGCCGCCGAGGCGATGATCGCCAGGTGGTCGGACGCCTCGTCCGAGATCTTGTAAAAGGGGGTCTTGCCCACCTGGGTCAGGGCCCGGCGGATGTCATGCTGGAACACGATGATGATGATCAGGAACAGTGAACTCAGCAGGGTGCGAAGCAGCCAGTAGAGGCTGAGCAACTCCAACTCCCGGGCCACGAAATAGACAAAGATCAACACCGCGATGCCGACGAGCATCTGCACCGCCCGGGTACCCTTGATGATCAGGATGGTCCGGTAGATGATGAACGACATCAGCAGGATATCAACCACATCCTGCCAGCGAAAGTATTGGAACACGTCGAGCATTTCGCGGTATTCAAGGAAAAGGGGTTTGGTTCTGGTGTCGCTCTGCGAAGAAAAGAGCGTTTTCCGCCCACTCTCTTTATAATATAAACAACTTATTCATGGAGAGGACAAGAGGTATTTTGTAATGGTGACTACTTTTTTCGCAACCGCCGGGCCAGGTTTCAAGGTCCATGGTTAGTGCCCATCCGGAAATGGCCCTTTTGCCCAATCTCGGCGTCATGCTCAAAAAATAATCCTCGTAATATCATTTATATGACTCCGGTTATTTTTTTCGCGATCCTTGATCTTGAACGAAATTGCTCATTTCTGGACGGACACTGGTTAACAGTGGACAACCCTGCCGGGTCAGGGAATTATCAGGATCGACTCCTCCGGTTGACCCGGCCGCGGAAATGCAATAAGGGAAGTGGTATTGATTTCGATATAACCAGGAGAAACCACGGAAAAAAACATGGACCCCCGCCAACAGCAAGACCCCTTTGATATCATTACCATTACCCCTGCCGACCCTCCACCCCCGGCTGAAAGCGGAAAGCCCCCGGTCCGGCAGAGGGGGGTGTTGTCCGGCCGGGTCCGGGTATTGGCCCTTCTGCTGGCTGTTGGCGCGGCCATCTATCTACTGGCCGGCTATTTCCTGGTGCCTTACCTCTGCCGGACCTGGCTGGTGGACCGGCTTGGTCAACAATGGGGCTGGAGTGTCACCGTGGCCAGGGCTGGTTTCAATCCCCTTGATTTGACCCTCCGGCTGGAACAGGGACGGGTCGGCCCGGCGGCCGGCGATGCCCGGGGGAAGGGCGAGCCGTTGTTTACTTTTGCCCGGCTGGAGCTGGATTTCGAATTGGCCTCCCTGTGGAAACGCGGGCCGGTGGTCAGGGAACTGCTGTTGGACCGCCCCTGCCTGAGGCTGGGGGCTGATCATTCGTTCCGGTTCCTGTCCGCGACCCTGAAAAAAAACCTGGTCAAGCTGCTGCTGGGCCGCGGTGGTGACAGCGCCGGGAAGTTTTCCCTGAACAATATCATCGTGCACAACGGTTCTGTCCGGTACCATGATCCGCTCACCTCCAGGGCCCATACCCTGGAGGTGAGCGATCTGGTCCTGCCCGCTGTCTCTTCCATTGACTACCGGGTTGCCGAGCGCCTGCCCTTCCGGTTCAACGGCAAGATCGACGGCAGCCCGGTGGAGCTTGCCGGCCGGACCGCGGCCAACGGCGTATTGGAGCGCCGGCTGCGGTTGACTGCCGAGGATCTCCATCTGCCGGACTATCTTGAGGACCTCTGGCCCGGAGTCCTGCCGAACCTGGTCCAGGGCCGGGCCGACTGTGATCTGGATCTGCGCTTTTCCTTTGCCGGGGACAACGGGCTGCAGCTCGCGGTCACGGGTTCGATGGAGTTTCGCGGGTTAATGTTTCAGGATGATCAGGGCCGGGAGGCGGGCCGGATCAACAGGGGGTCCATGACAATCACGGCCGCGCCGTTGCGCGGCCGTTATCGGATCGAACGACTGGCCCTTGCCGGCCCGGAACTGCGTGTTACTCGGCAAAAGGACGGCACAATCACGGTTGGCGGGATTATTGTCAACAAGGGCGAAGAATCAACCACCCGGGTTCTCTTGGAACAGGCCTTGGTGGAGGACGGCCGGCTTCTTTTTAAAGACCAGGCGGTTGCCAACGGTTTTGCCGACACCTGGGACAGGATCAGCCTCCGGCTCGAGTCCTCCGGAACCGGCGCGGACCGGGCAGTCTCTGTTGCCGGCAGTGCGAGGAACAGTACCAGTGCCCGGTTGTCCCTGACCGGCAAGCTGACTCCCGCTCCAGGGGGCGCGGATCTCGGGTTTGTTGTCCAGGATCTGGACCTGAGTTCCCTGCAGCCCTACTGGGCCGCCATTCTCTTTGCCGGCAACCGGGAACTGCGGGTGAGCAGGGGCCGGGCCCGGGTGAGCGGACAGCTGGTTTTGGGTTCCGATAAAGGCGGGCAGTCTGTCGAAGCACCACTGCGACCGGCGTTTAAGGAGATAACCGCAACCCTGGCCGACCTGGTGGTGAGCCGCGGCCGGACCGAGGTGTTGCGGGTGCCGGACCTGGTGGTGAGCGGGGCGGAGATTGATCCCGCCGGGCAGCGGGTCAGTCTGGGCACGGTGCGCGGCCGCGGCGGCATGCTTTTTTTGAAACGCGACCCCAGGGGGCAATGGCCGGGCAGCGGGTTCTGGAAAAAAAGGGCTGACCAGGGACCCTCCAGGGAGCCGGCATGGCATGTTTCTGTAAACCACCTTGCCATGGATCAGGCCGAACTCCGGGTGGAGATGGTGACCGGGTCGGTTGTCAGCGCTGATGAGATATCCCTTGAATATTCCATGGATCCCGGCGCAAGCGGCCGGGGGAGCAAGAAAAACGGCCAACTGCATGGCTCCGCCCGGGTGGCTGGCAACGGTTGGCTGCGGTTTTCCGGTCCGCTCCGTACGGACCCCTTTACAGCCGAGCTTGTCTGCAACCTGGAGGCGGCGGAACTGGCCCTGCTTAAGCCGTTGCTCGCGCCCTGGTTTCAAGCCGAGTTCCAGGCCGGCGTTCTGCGGGCATCGGGCACGGTCCGTTTTCCGGAGATGGTTTTCAGCGGCAGCGCCGGTATCCGCGGAATGAAAGCCGCGGCCGGGTTCGGCGATGGGGAACGCCGGCAGGAGATGCTGCGCTGGCAGGATGGTGTTGCCGAGGGGGTAGAGGCAGGCCTTGACCCTGCATTCCTGCGGATTAACAGGATAACGGTGGACCGGCCCTGGCTTGCCTGGATCAGGACCGGGCCGGGCCGGTCAAGCCTGACCGGTTTTTTTGTAAAGAAGGCTGGTCCCTTTTTGTGGAAAACCGCTTCCCCCGGCCTTCGTATCGATGATATCCGGCTGGAGCAGGGTTCCCTTGTTTATGACGACCGGACCATGGACCCGGAGCTGAACCTGACCATCAGCGACCTGCACGGCGGGATCACCGGGTTGGAAAGCCGGCCCGATAACCGGGCCCGGTTCTCCTTGCAGGCACTGGTGGCGGACCAGGCCCCACTCTTCATGGACGGGACTGTCGGGTTTTTCGATCAATCTCCGGCCCTGTCCAGCCTGGTCCGGCTGGATGATCTCGACCTGGTCCCGTTTGCCGCCAACCTGGCGGCCCGCCTGGGGTGGGAGGTGCGCCAGGGACGGCTGGCCATGGATACCAGGTACCGCCTGGCCTCGGGCCGGGTCAAGGCGGATAACTCGTTGCGGATCCGTGGATTCGAGCTTGGCAAACAACTACCCGGCGGCGACCCCGGCCTGCCCCTTACCGTGGCCCTGCTTACCGACCGGGAGGGCGTGATCAGGCTTGATCTGCCCGTGGCCGGGGCGGTGCACGACCCGGATATATCGTTGCGGAAAAGTCTGGCCCGAATGGTGCGCAACCTGGTGGTCAAGACCGTGGTCTCGCCCTTTACCCTGGTGCGGGAGATCTTTGATAACGGCCAGCCGGTTGAGCAGGTATTCTTTGCTTTTGGTTCGAGCCGGCTCAGCGGTCCGGCCCGGCGGGGGTTGCGGGACCTTGCCCGGCTGCTCGGTCAACGGCCCCGGCTGAACATCGGTATCCGGGGCCTTGCCGACCAACGCGGGGACCGGGAGGCGATTCTGGCGCTGCGTGAGCGCGAGGCGGCCCGGCAACGGCTGGAGGCCGAGTTGCGGATATCCGAGGCCATCACCAGAAAATACGGCCAGGAGGAGATCGGTCCGCCCGGTCCCATTGCCTTGCAACCGGAGCGGGAAAAGACCGCGCCCACGGTGACGGACAGGGAGTTGAAGGAACTGGCCCGGCAACGCGGTCTTGCGGCTGGCCGCTATCTGCGCGAGGAACTCGGGGTGAGCGCGGACCGGCTCCTGGAACTGGCCCCGGAGCTGGTGCCTGATACTGCTGCCGGCCGACCCGGCAACCGGGTCTGTTTTGTGCCTGACAGGTGACCCCTGCCCCCTGTTATCTGTTTCCTGTTTCCTGTCCCCTGTCTTCCCACAGGGCGTCCATCAGCCCGGAGTCCCTGGTGATGGGCGAGGCGATGGTCGCCCTGAGCACCTCTTCCGTGGCCCACAGTTCAATCGCGTTCTTTGCCCGGGTCAGGGCGGTATAAAGGAGTTCCCGGGTGAGTACCGGCGACATGGCCGGGGGCAGGATCAGCAGGATCCGGTCGAATTCCGAACCCTGACTCTTATGGACCGTGATCGCATGGACGGTCTCATGGGAGGGCAGATGACCGGGCGACAGGGTGCGGATCGTGCCGTCCGGGTTCTGGAAAAAGGCCCGCAGCCGGTCGCGGTTCCCGGGGTCTGGAAGCAGGATCCCGGTGTCGCCGTTGAACAGGCCGGTTCTATAGTCGTTTCTGGTGATCATCAGCGGCTGGCCGCAATAATGCGGCCCGGCCGGGCTGCTGTTGCCGGAATCGTCCGGCCGGGGAATGAGTCCGGCCCGGGCAAGGTGTTTTTCAACCAGGGCGTTGATTGCCAGGACCCCGTATGGACCGTGCCGCAGGGCGCAGAGGATCCGGAACCGGCCCAGCGCGGCAAAGGCCTCTTCCGGCGAGTCGCAGCGGAGAAAATCCAGCCCTTGCCGGTCCAGCCGCCGGCCCAGTTCCCTGCCCATCTCGCTTGCATCCGGGACCGGCTGCCAGCTGATGTCCGCCAGGTCGTGTTGTTGCAGGGCCTTGATAAGGCCATCGGCATCGTTGTGACGGACAGCGCTGCTTACCCGGCGGATGCCGCTTTTTTCCCGGAAGCGGAAGCTCTTCCGCAGCTCGACCATGGTGTCTGCCAGGGGGCCGACCACCTGATCCTGCCGGTTTTCAGGCAGCCGGTTGCTGGTCAGGGCGGTGACCAGGTCGCGGAACCCGGTGCTGAACGACCCGAGCGCGGCCGGGTGGCAGATATCGCCCAGGATGGAGCCGGGCTCCACCGAGGAGAGCTGGTCGCGGTCGCCCAGGAGAATCAACCGGCCCTTGGCAGGCAGGGCCCGGACCAGCCTGGCCATCAAGGGCAGGTCCACCATCGAGGCCTCGTCCACCACCACCAGATCGGCGGACAGGGTGTCGCCTTTGGAGCGATATATGCCGTGCCTGGAGGCGAGCAGCCGGTGGATGGTCATTGCCCGGTCCGGTATGGCGGCAATGATCTCCGGATCATTGCCCATGGCGGCCCGGGCCCGGGTGATCGCCTCCTGCAGCCGGGCCGCGGCCTTGCCAGTGGGCGCGGCCAGGAGAATTTTTGGCAATGATGGCAGACTCTGCTGGCAGATAAGGGCCAGGATCCGGGCCACGGTGGAGGTCTTGCCGGTTCCCGGACCGCCGGTGACCACGGCAAAGGGGCAGGTCACCGCAACAATGGCGGCGATTTTCCGCCAGTCGATTCCGGCCGGGGAGGAAGATTCCGGGAAGAGCCGGGCCAGGTCCCGGGCGAGTTTGTCAAGATCGACCGGGAGACGGTCCCGGCTGCGGGCGAGGATCCAGTCGGCCACGGTTTTTTCGTATTCCCAGAACCGGTGGAGATAAAGCCGGTCCTGGGGAGAGAGGATCAGCGGGGTCTGTTCACCGGGCCGGCCCACCACTCCGCTGTGCAGGAGCTGTTCCCGCCAGGAGGACAGTTCCGGACAGCGGATCGTGGCCGGCGATTGTTGATCATCAGCCCCGGTGATTGACGGGGAGAGCGGCCGGCCGGCCGCAGCGGCCAGGTCGAGACAGATGTGGCCGGCCGCGGTCCGGATGCTGACCAGGGCCGCGGCCAGCTCAAGTTCCGGCCCTGGTTTTGTGGCCAACCGGTTGATAAACCCGGCAAAATGTCCGGCAAGACCGCTGTGGAAATGGCCTGGATCAAGTTGCGCGCCGGGGTGTGATCGGGATCGGCTCATTGTTGCTCCCCCTGCTCCGGGACCAGGGCCGCGGCCAGCCGGCTGATCAACTCCTCCCTTGGCCGGTCCTGGAATATTCCGTAGTCAGCCCCATGGTCAGGATCGATTCCCCGGAGGAAGAGATAAAAAACATCTCCGAAATGGCGGGCAAAGCTATAGCCGGGAAGCCGGGCGTTAAGATACTGGTGCAGGGCCACCCCGTAGAGATGATACTGCAGGGTGTAGAGTTCCCCGGCCATCACCTGGTCCAGTTGGTCCCGGTGATAGGCCTCGATCCGGTTGCCCAGGAGGTTCGATTTCCAGTCCACCAGGTAGTAGCGGCCCTGGTACTCGAAAACCAGGTCGATGAATCCCTTGAGAAAGCCCCGGGTCGGGGCGAAATCGAGTCGGTCCAGTTCGGGCATCGGCCGGCCGCAATCCTTGAATGCGCGCTCCAGCCGGGCCGTGGTAAGGGGTGACAGGGGGAAGGTGAACTCCAGTTCGTTGAGGCGCGCGCTGGGGTCGATCCCGGCCAGGGTGAGTATTTTCGTCCCGTCCGGGGTGGTGGCCGGCAAGGGGAGATGGACGAGCCGGTCGAGCAGGGCGATGATCGTCCGGTCCCAGGCCGGATCAAAGCCGTGTTGATCCAGGCTCTCCTGGATTGACTCGGGCAAGGGTGGCCGGGTGAAGTCGAGCTGTTCCAGCAGGGAATGGAAAAAGATACCAGCCCTGGTCCCGGCTGGAAAGGAGAAGATATCCCGCAACGATGGCCGGGTTCCGGAAACCGGAATCGGGCTGGTCCGGCGGTCCGGCGCCAATGGTTCGGCGGTCCGGTGATGGCCGGCGATCAGCCCGGAAAAACTGGTGATCTTCCGGCCCGCGGCCAGGGGCGTGGCAAGGCGGGCCACCTCGAGTTGCCGCGACTTTATCGGTGCCGGGCAATACTGCTCCCCTGACCCGTCCGGAGGGGCGGCCAGGGAAATCGCCCCCGGCGCTGCAACCGCAAGCGCGTCCAGATCGTCCAGCAGCTCGCTGTCGGTCGCGGCCCGCACCCGGGCCGCGATTGCTCCCGGGTCCGGCTCTCCGGGCGAGCCGGGCGGCTGGTGCAGGAGATAGGCGGCCGCCGAGGTGTCGGCGCCCTTAAAGGCGCCCCAGGCAAGATAGCAGCAACTTCTGGCCCGGGTAAGGGCCACATAAAAAAGACGCAGGTTTTCCGCCAGTTCCTCCTGTTCGGCCAGTTCCCGGTGCTGCTCCAGTCGGGACGAGCCGAGATCCAGAACCAGCCGGGAACGGTTGTCGGCACCGGACATATGAAAGGCGGCCTCGGATCCTTTCTCCCTGGTCCCTTCCCAGGAAAAGGGGCAGAAGAGCACCGGATACTCGAGCCCCTTGGCCTTATGGATGGTGACGACCCGGACACAGCGGCTGTCGCTTTCCAGCCGTAACTGGTGCTCTTGGTCATCGGCATCCTGGCGCAGCCGTTGGTCCAGGGCGTGAAGCAGACCGGAGATGCCCAGTTTCTTTTCAATGGCCAGTTGATCCAGCACCTCGGCCAGATGGAGAAAGTTGGTCAGCCGCCGTTCGCCGTCCGGGAAACCAAGCAGCCGGGCCCGGAGCTGGTGTTGGGCCAGAAAGTAACGGAACATGGCCAGCAGTCCGTTCTGTTGCCAGAGTTCACGGGCCGCAACGAACCAATCGAACCACTCTTCTCCGGCCGGGTCATGACCTTCGGCCATCTCCAGGATGCGTTCGCCGGCAATCCCCATCAGTTCGGTGGCCAGGGCCGCCTGGAGTGCGGCCCGGTCGGCCGGCGTCCCCATGGCCCTGAGGATAAGCGCCATTTCCCAGGCCTCGTTGGAAGCGAACAGGCTTTCCGTGCTGTGGAGGACACAGGGAACCCGGCGGTCGATCAGGCTGTTCCGGACCAGCCGGGCCTCGTGGTTGGTGCGGACCAGGATGGCGATATCCGCCGGGGTCAACGGCTGCCCGGAGATTTCAGCCCGGCCCTGGGCGCCCAGGTTGAGCAGCCGGACTATTTCATCGCCAATCGCCCGCAGGAGCCGTTGCCTGGCCAGGGCCTTGGTCATCGGTTTGCTGGTCTCCTGGTCGCGGTGGAAGAACCAGAGGGTAAAGGGCGGCGCGGGTTGTCCGTTGATTAGCAGTTCTTTCCGGCGATCCCGGGCCTGGCCGGCGGCCACCGGATTAAAGATGATCTCGTTCAGGATAAAAGGGGCCCGGGGTCGAGCGAAAATAGCGTTTACCGCGGTAATCAGTCCGGGAGTTGAGCGGTAGTTGGTGGCCAGGGTATAGCAGGATTCCGGCCTGGCCAGGGAGGCGGCCGCATCGATATAGGTAAAGACGTCCGCGCCCCGGAAACTGTAGATCGCCTGCTTGGGATCGCCGATCAGATAGAGCAGCGCCTGGTCGCGGTTCTGGTAGATCCGCTGGAATATATCATACTGGACCGGGTCGGTATCCTGGAACTCGTCGATCAGTCCGGCTGGATATTTGCGGGCGATTCTTCCGGCCAGTTCCCGGCCGGTCGAACCGGTAAGTCCCTGTTGCAGCCGGGTCAGGAGGTCGTCAAAGGAGAGAAGGTTGCGGAGTCCCTTGCGGCGGGCAAGCTCGGGCCGGAGTCCGGCAAGTAACTCGGCCTTCAGGCTGACCAGGGTCCGGTTGAAGGAATCGGCCAGTTCATTGTCTGCCAGGCGCAGTTCCTGGCAGAGGTCGAAAAAGACGTGGGCCAGCGGCGGGTGGCTGGATTTCATCGATTGGCTGATCTCGCTGGTTGTGAACTTCTCAAACCCGGAGAACAGGCCAGGGGCCGGCCGGCCGGTTGCCACCAGCCGGTCCATGGCCGTCAGCCAGTTGGGTACCATGTTTTTTCTGTAACGGTTCCGGTTCAGACCGGGATGATGGAGCAGAAATTCGGCCACCTGCTCCCGGGCCCGGGGCCAGGCCCGGCACATTGCGGTAAAGGCGGATTTGAAACGATCCTCACCTGCTGCGAGCCGGGTCGATATCTCCGGGTCGGGGTTGGGGAGCACCTCCTGGTAGGACCGGTGCAGGTGCGGCCTGACAAACCGGAGCAGGGTTTCGGGCTGCAGCCTGGTGTTGCGGAGGAAGTCGATAAAAAGTCCGCCCCCGGGGTAAAAGCGCTGGCGCCAGAAATCCTCGACAATCTCGCGGATCAGCTCCTCCTCGCTGGTGATCAACCGGGCATCGAAAAGGGCGCCGCTCTCAAGGCCGAACTCAACCAGCATCCGCTGGCAGAAGCCGTGGATGGTATGGATCACCGCCTGATCGAAGTTGCGCAGGGCGCTGGTGAGAAGTTGCCGGGCCCGTTCCGGTCCGCCGGTAAAGTTCCGGCTCAGCCGGCAGAGGAGCGGATCATTGTTTTCATACCCCTTGAACACCTGTAGAAGCTCCTGGATTCTGGTCCGGATCTTTTCGCGCAACTCCTCGGTGGCCGCCTCGGTGTAGGTGACCACCAGGATCTGTTCAATGGGCAGTTCCTTTTCCAGAAGCAGCCGGAGAACCAGGCCGCAGATGGTATAGGTCTTGCCGGTCCCGGCACTGGCCTCGATCAGGGTGATGCCGGACAGGGGGATGGTGGGGATGTCGCAGTGTTGCATGGCCCTCTTTTTCGGGTCAATGGGGTCTGAAACAGGGGCGTTAGCGACCGTTCCGGATCTGGAGGCTGAGATCTTACATAGCAGCGCATGACGCCGGGCGCAAGGGGAAAAGAGAGATGCCGCGGTAATGGCGCCGGATCCGGCCGGCTGAAACGGACAAGGAAAAAAATCAACATTGATCACGGCGGTTACTTGATCTCATCGGCAAAACCTCGTACTCTCCTGTTGCCGCTTTGGAAATGATATTACAATGACTCCGGTTCATTTGCATTGATGGTTTGTAAGATTTCGGTAAACCCCGTACGTTTGAGGTTGGACCGGGAAAGGGGTTTTCTTATACCGAACGGTGTAGCGGACCCTGAGCCGCGGCCGTGACGGCAAAAGCGGAAATTGAAACAACTTCGGCAGGACATGCTTATGGATTCCGAATCGCCGCCGCGGCGAAGCGAGTTCCTGCTTGATAGCCTGTTTATGAACAGCCAGCCCTTCTCAATGGAGCGGCCGTTGGTAGAAGAAGACCCCTTTCCCGACAGGAGGGGTTTACTGAATGTTTAC
>JAKITW010000011.1 GCA_021647905.1 Desulfobacterales bacterium
TACGGTAAACTCATGCCCGTAAGCGTTTACCAGTGGCTTAGATTCGTTCATTCGGGACTGCGAAGCATACTGGTGCTATTCGAGCAGGCCAGAATGGGCGAAGATGAGGTGCTGGTGAACGCTTACCCGTCGAGCGGGTTGTTGCGAGACCGACAATGTTTACCAACAACCAGATCCAGGGCTGCCGTTACTCCCTGTAAGTCCGGCGGAACGGACGCGGGCGAGCAATGTTGACATGCCGCTGAAAACCATATAAAAGTAATCCCTGTCCATCCACGCTCCCTCTTGGCCAACCAATGTTCCTGAAAAACAAGGTGGAATAATCAGTGTATAATTTCAATATATTGGCAATGATCTTCAGTGCCGGGCCAATGGTGAAGTTTGTCATGCTTCTCCTGCTCATCTTTTCCCTGCTCTCCTGGACCATCATCTTCATGAAGTACCGGCAGTTCAGGAACATCCAGGATGAATCCGTTGAGTTTCTCGACAGCTTCTGGAACAGCAAGAACCTGGCCGATGCCCAGGTCTCGGCCCGGGAGAACCCGGTCAGCCCCGAGGCCGCCCTGTTCAGCCACGGCTATGCCGAGTTGCAGAAGCTGGGCAAGAGCCGGGCCTCGATCCGTACCGGGGAAGAGACCCTGGAGATGCAACTGGCCACCATGGACAACCTGAAACGGGCCCTGCGCAAGGCCGAAAGCCGGGAACTGCAGCGGCTGGGCAAATCGCTGTCCTTCCTGGCCACCACCGGCAGCGCCACCCCTTTCATCGGCCTGTTCGGCACGGTATGGGGAATCATGAGTTCCTTCCATGAGATCGGCATGCGCGGCTCCGCCTCCCTGGCCGTGGTCGCCCCGGGTATCTCCGAGGCCCTGGTGGCCACGGCGGCCGGACTGGCCGTGGCCATCCCGGCGGTGATCTTCTACAATCATTTTTCAAACCGGGTGGAAGATTTTGAGGGCGACATGCAGAGTTTTGCCACTGATTTTCTCAACCTGGTGGAACGGGACCTCCTGGCCCGGGTGGCGGGCCGGGAAACCGCGGCTCCAACTGATCCGTAACCAGGGGAAGGTGATGGGAATGATAGGTCGGAAAAACCGTAGAGGTCTGGTGTCGGAGATCAACGTCACCCCGCTGGTGGACGTGATGCTGGTTTTGTTGATCATCTTCATGGTCACCGCGCCGATGATGACCCAGGGGGTGGACGTGGACCTGCCGGAGACCACGGCCAGACCACTCCGCCAGAAGGATGAGCTGGTAATCGTCACGGTGAACAAAAAGGGTGAAATCTTCATTAATAAAATCAAGTGCAGCCAGGCCCTGCTGAAACAGCAGCTCGTCTCCCTGGCCGGCAAGGACCGGGACAAACCGATATTTCTCAAGGCCGACAAAGAGGTGCCTTACGGAATTGTGGTATCGGTGATGGCGGATATCAAGGATGCCGGATTCGACAAGCTGGGGATGATCACTCAACCAAGGGACAAAACATACCCCATGCCCTGACCCCAGCCCGGGTATAAGAGTAGAGCTATAACGGCTTGTGCAAGAAAAATAATGATCGACCAATGGAAGACATCCCTGCCCCTGGCAATCGGCCTGCATTTTCTGATACTGGCCGCGGCAATGGTTCTTCCCTCTGTCCTTGAACGCCACCCTGTCCTGCCCGAGGTGTATACGGTTGACCTGTTCACCGTAACCGAACTTACTCCACCGGCCCCGGCCCCGGCCAGACCCGCTCCGGCCGGGCCCAAGGTTATCGAACCGCCGGCCGCGCCTGAAAAAATCCCGGTTAAAGCCCCGGCGTCACCGCCGGCGGCAACCCCGGTCTCCACTGCCCCGGCCCCGGCCAAGGCAATCTCCCTGGCCCCGCGCAGACAGAAAACCAAGATCCGCAAAAAAACCGCGCCAGCCGTGAACCGGGCAGTGGAACAAGGGAAACTGTCCAGGGCCCTTCAGAAACTGCAGACCAGGATCAACGAAAAAGAGGCCCAGAGGAAACTGGACCGTCTGGAACAGGAGGCAGTGGATAAAATCCGGGCCGCTTATGCCGGCGAGGCGGCCGTTGAGGCAACCGTCACCGCTCCTGTCGCGCCCACGGTCGATACCGGTTCAAAACACACCGAAACAAGGGCGACCACAGGGACCGATACAACTCCGGCCAACTCCGGGGGCGTCGTCACCAGTGACGCCATAACACAGTACAAGACAACCGTGGAAGGTAAAATAAAGGCCCATTGGAGCCTGCCGGATCTGCAGGACTGGGATAAATCCCTGAAGGCGATTCTGGTAATCACGGTTCGCCGGGACGGGGTGGTCACCAAGACCTTTTTTGACCAGAAATCAAAAAACGTCCAGTTCAACCAATCCGTGCTCAAGGCGGTGCGCGAGGCAGCGCCCCTGCCCCCCCTCCCTCCGGAACTTGAGGAAAACCAGCAAGATCTCGAACTGCGCTTCAGAATGGAGGAACTCCTGTGACAAGAAGCGGACATCCTCTCCATTATTGACAAGGACTTTTCAAGCTTCAGACACCCGTGACCATGAAAACAAAAACTTTCCTTCTACTCCCTGCCGTCTGGGTCATCACCTGCCTGCTCCTCAGCCTGGTGGCCCCGGCCCGGGCCGGGCGGATCATCCTGGACATCACCTCGCCTGATTTCCGTAAGATGCCGATGGCAATCCCCTCCCTGGTGAACAAGAGCCACCCGGACCGGGCCACCGAGACCGGCCGGGAAATGGCGGCCCTGCTGGTCAAGGGGCTCGAGTTCCACGGCTTTTTGAAGGCCATCCCGGCATCGTCCTACAACGACCGCCAGGATGCCCGCTGGCAGGACCTGGGCGTTGATTACGTGCTGCTCGGCCAGTACCGGATGGAGGGGACCAGGCTTGTCCTGGAGCTGCGGCTGCTCAATATCATTGAGGGCACCATGGTCTTTGGCAAGCGGTATACCGGAGAGATGAACCGCCAGGACGAGATGCTGCTCAAGTTCTGCGACGAGGTGATCAAGGAGTTGACCGGAGAACCGGGCATCAGCCGTTCCCGGATCGCCTTTGTTTCCGATGCCAGCGGCAAAAAAGAGATCTATGTTGCCGATGTCCTCGGGCTCAAGGTCCGCCAGATCACCCGCCACGGCACCCTGGCCATCTCGCCCAGGTTCTCGCCCAGCGGCCGTTACCTGGCCTATACCTCCTACCATCACGGCAACCCTGATCTTTATGTCACCGACCTCACCCAGGGCAGCACCACCCGGGCGATCTCAAGACGCAGGGGGCTCAACCTGGCCCCGGCCTGGTCACCGGACGGCCGGACCATGGTGATCACCCTGAGCAAGGACGGCAACCCGGACCTGTACCTGATGGATACCAGGGGCCATATCCTGCGCCGGTTGACCGTTAACGCCGGGATCAACGTCTCGCCGACCTGGTCCCCGGACGGCCGCAGGATCGCCTTTGTTTCCGACCGCAGCGGCCGGCCCCAGATCTACATCATGGACATGGTCACCTTCCAGGTCACCCGTCTCACCTATCAGGGCGAGGAGAATGCCGAGCCCAACTGGTCGCCCAAGGGGGACTACATCGCCTTTTCCGGCTATTACGAGGGCAACTACCATATTTTTATCATCAGGCCGGAAGGCGGGCCCGCGACCCGGTTGACCCGGTACTGGGGGGGGCATGAATCACCCTCCTGGTCACCGGACGGACGGCAGATCGCCTTTACCCGCCGCCGTAACGGCAAGGACGAGATCTGCGCGATCTTCAAAAACGGGGCCGGGCTGCGGCCCCTGTTCAAGCTAAAGGGGCAGCAGTCCTACCCCCAATGGTCACCCCGTTAATATCGCCACGGCTGAAGAGCTGCTTGCAATCGTGCCGGTTTCCTGGAATCATTGGGATGGTATCCGCTCGACCGGGCAGCCCGGCGATGGATCCCAGGCGGGAAATCAATCCCAACGACCGGATCCTTGACCACCAATTACTCTCTTGATGCATAACGAGGACACCATGAACAAACGGTTACGTAACGGTCTGCTGCTCCTGATCCTGACCCCCTTTCTCCAGCAATGCATTGCCACCACCCAGGACGTGCAGAACACCAACCTCCGGGTACGCTACGTGGACCAGGAGGTGAAACAGATCCGGGAGGGAATTCTCAGGGAGGTTCAGGCCCGGCAGGCCAAGGTTGACAACCGGCTCGACTCCCTTCATACCGATCTGCTCGGCCTGAAAGGCCAGATGGAGGAAAATGCCTACAACAACCGGCGGCTCCACGAGGAAAACAAGGAGATGCTGGCCGGCCTGCGCGACCAGGCGGCCCGCCAGGGCAGGAGCAGGGACCAGCGGCTGGCCCGGCTGGACAAGAAACTCAGCCGGCTGGACAAGCTGCTCGCCCGGCAGGATAGCCGGCTTGCCGGGCAGGATGATCGCCTGACCCGGATCGAGACCATGATCAGCCGGAACCAGGGCGAAATAGAGTCAATAAAAAAGGCCAGGGCCAGAGAAGCGGTGGAGCGGGCCATGGAAGCGGCCCGGGCCGTGGAAGAGGCCAGGAAGGCCAGGGAACTGGCCCGGGTTACGAAAACGAAAAAAGGCGTTCCAGAACTCATTCCGGACAAGCACAAGAAAAAGGTGAGCCCCGGCATTGGTGAAAAACCACCGGTAAAGAGTATCCAGGACCCTGGCCAGGGCCTGTATGACAAGGCCCTGGACCTGTTCCGGCAAAAAAAATACCAGGCCGCCCATGACGGGTTTGCCGCCTATCTGGATAAAAATCCGAACGGTAAACTGAAGGTCAACGCCCGGTTCTGGATGGGGGACAGCCTGTTTAACCAGCAGGAATACGAACTGGCCATCCTGGAGTACCAGAAGGTGATCAGTGACTTCCCCTACCATGCCAAGGCCCCGGCCGCCCTGTTGAAACAGGGGCTGGCCTTTGAGAAACTGGGCGACCGCGAAACAGCCAGGATCGTGCTGCGGAAGCTGGTGGCCGAGTATCCCAAGAGCGACCAGGCCGGGGTTGCCAGAAAACGGCTGCGGAAACTGAAATAAGGTCGGCCTCAGAGGGCTACGGGCACAGGGGTATAACTCGTTTTAAGGTCAGTGGCCGGGCGCCTTCAGGAAGAGACGTCCAGTTCTTCGTTGCTTGTTCCCAGGGGCGCTATCTTCAGCAGCAGCAGCATGCCCGGGATGGCGATAAGGGTGCAGGCCAGGTAAAAGCCGATCCATCCCAGGCCCTGGGCCAGATATCCGGTGATCGAGGCGGCAATGGTGCCCGGGACGGCCATCAGGCTGGTCAGCAGGGCATACTGGGTGGCGGTGAAACGCTTGTCGGTCTGGATCGCCATGTAACTGGCATAGGCTGCCTGTCCCAGGCCGGTGGCCAGGAATTCAAAGGCAACAACAGCGGTCAGCAGGGCCTGGTTCTTGCCAAAGATGACCAGCAGGGCAAAACCGGCGGTTGAAACGGCCTGGAGCAGTCCGAAAAGCCAGAGCGAGTTGGCGATCCCCAGCCTGATCATCAACACCCCTCCGAAAAAGGCGCCGCCGAACAGGGCCAGCATGCCGACCCCCTTGACGATCACGAAATATTCCTGCTTGGAGAAACCCATCTTCAGGATAAAGGGGATATTCATGGCCCCGGCCATGTTGTCGCCGATCTTGTACAGCAGGATAAACGACAGGACCCACCAGACCCCGCTTCTCTTGAAAAATTCGGCAAACGGTTCCACCACTGCCTGGCGCAGGGTGGGCGGTGCGGCAATGCCGGTATCCGGTTCAGGCACCAGCAGGGTGGTCAGGATCCCCACCCCCATCATCAGGCTGAGAATCACATGGACCGCCCCATAGCCGATACTGTCGGCCAGGAAAAAAGCAGTGCCGGTTGAGGCGAACATGCCGAAGCGCCAGGCGTTCATCCAGATGCCGGTGCCCACCCCCAGTTCCTCGTCGGTCAGGTACTCACGCCGGAAGGCGTCCAGCACGATATCCTGGGAGGCGCTGAACACCGCAATGGAGAAAGCGACCACCGCCATGGCGGTCAGGGACCGGGTGGGATCGAGCCGGCCCATGCCGAGGATAAGCAGCACCAGGCCGCACTGGGTAAGCAGCATCCAGCCGCGCCGCCGGCCGAGAAAAGGCGGGGTCGTGCCGTCCATCACCGGCGCCCAGACGAATTTCCAGGTATAGGGGATGGCCACCGCCGAGAACAGGCCGATGGTGCCCAGATCAATGTTGGCATCGGTCAGCCAGGCCTTGAGCACCTCCCGGATCACATAAAACGGGAATCCGGAGGAAAAGCCGAGGGTGAACATGGCCACCATTTTCCAGGAGAATATGGTCTTGAACACCTGCCGCGACATGGGTGAGCCGGTTTCCTTATCGGTTGAGAGATGCTGGCGTCGATCCGGCAAATTAGCAGGTTTAACTGAAAAACAAAAGCAAAGATTGTCGGTCTCGCAACAACCCGCTCGACGGACGTGATTCGTCTTGTAACTTGTTGATTTTATTGGGTGGCATTTGAAGCCTTTCGGGTTGTTACGAGTTCATCAAAGATTCACCCCATGAAAATCCGTCTCGATCAATTGCTGGTTATAAAAAAACTGGCCCCCACCCGGCAGAAGGCCCAGGCCATGATCGGGGCCGGCCAGGTGAGTGTCAACGGCCGGACCTCGGACAAGGCCGGCCGGCAGGTGAGCGAGGACAGCGCGATCAAGATCAGGCAACGGTTGCCCTATGTGAGCCGGGGCGGGTTGAAACTGGAAAAAGGACTCGCTGCTTTTGACATCAGGCCGGCCGGGTTTGTCTGCGTTGATATCGGCGCTTCCACCGGCGGATTCACCGACTGTCTGCTCCAGCACGGGGCGGAAAAGGTGTATGCGGTTGACGTGGGCTATGGGCAGTTGGCCTGGCAACTGCGGCAGGACCCCAGGGTGGTGGTCATGGAGCGGACCAATGCCCGCAACCTGGCCCCCGGGGATATCCCCGAGCCCATTGACCTGGCAGTGATCGATGCCGCCTTCATTTCCCTGAAACTGCTGCTCCCGCCCCTGCTTCCGCTGTTTCGCGACCAGGTCTCAATCCTGGCGCTGATCAAGCCCCAGTTCGAGGCGGGCCGGGGCAAGGTCGGCCGGGGCGGCGTGGTGCGGGACCCGGAACTGCACCAGGAGATTATCCGGGAGATACTCGCCTTTGGCCAGGGGCTGGGGCTCAACAGCCGGGGGGTGATCCCTTCGCCCCTTCTCGGCCCCAAGGGAAATCGGGAATTTCTGGTCCATTTTGTCTCGGTCCGGGCGATATCCCTCAGCCGTTCCCGCGCACGGAATAATGCGTCCCCTTCCACTCAAAGTCGTCCAGTTGATCCTCATCCAGATACCTGAGGGCATAATCCCTGATCAGGCCGGTCTCCACCACTAAATCGCAGAGATTCTCATCAAGATGTTTGTCCTTGACCATAAAGCCCAGGATCCGCATGGATTCGGAGAGCCGCTTGCCCTGCTTGTAGGGCCGGTCGGCCGCGGTAAGCGCCTCAAAGATATCCGCAACCGCTATAATCCTGCCCCTGATGTCGATATCGTCCTGTTCCAGGCCCCGGGGGTAGCCGCTGCCGTCAAGTTTCTCGTGGTGCATGCCGGCATAGAGCGGCACATGGCGCAATTTCCTGGGAAAGGGCAGACTCTCCAGCATCTTGATCGTGATGGTGACGTGATTGTTGATGATGTTCCGTTCCTTTTCAGTCAGGGTGCCGTGCCGGACCAGCAGGTTTTCCAACTCGTCACCAGTGAGCAGCGGCACCTTTTTCCCGGCCAGCCGGTAGGAGCGTTTCCCCAACTCGGCGAGCCTCTCGACACTCTCGTCACCGAGGAACTCAGCGCCGATGTTCACTGTTCTCAGAAATCGAAAATCCTCGGCCAGGGCTGCCGTCCGGGCGGCCAAATCATCCGGCGGCCGGGCAGCGGCCTCTTCCCCCAGGCGACTGCGCAGGAGACTGATCTCAACATCCCGTTCAAGGATTTCAAACTTGTGCCGGATAAGTTCGATACGGTCAAAGATTGTTTCAAGTTTGGCCGACTTATCCACCACATACTCCGGGGTGCTGATCTTGCCGACATCATGCATCCAGGCGGCCAATTTTATCTCCGCCATCTCGTCATCGCTGAAGCTGAGATCCTTATAGGTTCCGGAATCAGCCTGGTTGATCGCCGCGGCAATACTCTCGGTCAGGCCGGCCACCCGGAGAATATGGCCGGCGGTGTACGGTGATTTTTCGTCAATGGCCGAGGCAATGGACTTGACAAAGGCCTGCAACAGGTCTTCCAGGCCCTTGATCAGACGGACATTGGTGATGGCAATGGCGGCGGAGGAGGCCAGGCTGGTGATGCTTTCCTCGTCACGGGCGGCAAAGGAGACCACCTGGCCGGAGTGACGATCCCGGGCGTTGAGCAACTGCAGAACGCCGATCACCGCGTCCTCATGGTCGCGCATGGGGATGACCAGCATCGACTTGGACCGGTAGCCGGTGGTCTTGTCAAAATCCTTGGTTCCCTGAAAATCAAAGCCCTCGGCATCATAGACGTCCTTGATGTTGATCGCCTTGCCGTAGATGGCGCAGTAGGCCGAGACATTACGTTCGTTCCTGTTGCCGTTCCTGGTCACCAGCGGCACCGAGGGCCAGGTGATCCGTTCGCCGGTGCCGCCCATCCGCACATTAAGGGAGTCGTTCTGGACAATTGAAAAATCCAGGGCCTCTTCCAGTTCCCTTTTGATATACAGGGTGCCGCCGTCGGCATTGGTGAAACGGCGGGCCTCGCTGACGATCATCTCCAGGAGACGGTCGAGATTCTTTTCCGCGGACAGGGCCTGGCCGATCTTGACCAGTTCATGGATATGGACGACCTGGCCCTCGGTGAACGACTTGATATCCGCGACCACCCCGGCCAGGAGCGCGTCGAGCCCCTGGTCCCCGGCCCGGGGATAATCCGGGCCGCCCGGCCGGGTGCAAAACGAGTTGATCCTGGCCACCACCCCGGCCAGGAGGCCGTTGATCATCGGATCATCGCTGTATACCGGTTGGCCGGTCGATGCAGTGGTTTTACCGTCTGACATATCCATCTCTTCCCGTTGAGCTGGTTTATATGAAAATCGCCGTCAAACGCCGGCCTTGCCATGCCGGAGTGACGCCTTTGATTGTTTCGTTGTGGCCGGATGCCGTACTTGACCTGTCCGGCGGTTATGCCTTATTGGTAAGCGTTCACCAGCACCTCATCTTCGCCCATTCTGGCCTGCTCGAATAGCACCAGTATGCTTCGCAGTCCCGAATGAACGAATCTAAGCCACTGGTGAACGCTTACGGGCATGAGTTTACCGTAAATCCGTACCCCCGGTGAACGGTTACCCTTATTGTTCCCGCGGGCCGGGATCGAGGTTGAAGCGGAAAAACAAATCCCCGGCCGGCTTGGCCCAAATACCATTTCCGGGTTTGACTTGCCGCCTGGATAATGCTATTTTAGCCTCCGTTGACACAGGGATAATACACCATAAACCGAAAATATAAAATACCCTGGTCCGGTCAATCCCGTTCCCCGGCCCAGGGCCCTGATAGCTGCTCCCATGACCTGCCGCAGGCAGGACCCCGGCCGGCAACGATCGGTGAACGCGGAAAAATTACCGCGGATAACCAGGGCGGCGGCCTCCAACCCCGACAACCTCAGATTATCCAGGGAAAACACCATGAAGACACGTGGAATCCGGAAGCAAGGCGTTATCTTGTCAGCAATGCTCATCTCGTTTTTTCTTCTCTTCTCCGGGATGACCGTCCAGGCGGCCGAGTATGTCAGTATAAAAAAGGACGGGGTCAACATCCGCTCCGGACCCGGCACCAAGAACCCCGTGCTGTGGGAGGTGTTCCAGGGTTTTCCCCTAAAAGTGATGGCCAGGAAAAACGACTGGGTCCAGGTGATGGACTTTGAGGGCGACAAGGGCTGGATCTACGCCTCGCTGCTGACCAACCGGAAGACCGTGATCGTCAAGGTCGACACCGCGAACATGCGGAGCGGGCCGGGCACCAATTTCGAGATAATCGCCACGGCCAAGAAACAGGTGGTGTTTACGCCGGTTTCCCAGAAAGGGACCTGGATCAAGGTAAACTACAAGGACGAGATCAGCGGCTGGATGCATAATTCCCTGGTCTGGCCCGCCAATCCCTTAAATTAGCGTCCGTCCGGAACTGAGAACCTTGTTCAAGATCAAGGATCGCGGAGAAAACAAGCGCGGGCAGCTGGTCGATATCACTCCGGGATAATCGAAATCGTTCCCTTTGCGCATCCGAACCACAGGCAAACGCTCACGGGTTCAGGAACCTGTCTGTTTTCAAAGCACGCTTGTTGCCCAGACCTTTCCGGGCAAATGCTTTAAGCGTTTACACCAGAGGACACGGTCATGACCACCATAGCCACACTGGGCCCGGCGAATTCCAACTCCTGGCAGGCGGCAAGGCAGTATGCCCCGGACGCCGGGGTCGTTGCCCTGCCCAACCTGCCCGCGGTCCTTGACGCCTTTAACAACAACCAGGTCGATCTGGCCGTCCTGCCGGTCTATAACACCCGGGAAGGGGAGATAAAAAAATATCTCCAGGGGATGGAATCCCTGCGCCGGGGCCACTGGATCGACAACGTAATGCTGGCGATCAACCTGTCCCTGGCCGGACTTGACGGCCAGACCGGGCTGACCACCATCATCGGCCGTCGTTCGGATCTCCGCCAGGCAGAGGATTTCATTGTCCAGCGTTTTCCCGAGGCCACCCTGGTCCTGGTGGATGACCTTGGCCCGGCGATCCGGTCGATAAAGGAGGACGGCCAGCGTGACCACGGCATCATCGGCCCGGAAGAGATACTGCTCGCCGCTGATCTCGTCCTGCTGGAACGGGAGGTGGCGCCTTATAACCAGACCCGTTTCGCGGTGATCGGCCGGGAGCCGGCCCCGGTCAGCGGATATGATGCCACGGCGATGCTCACCGAACCGCTCAAGGACCGGGTCGGCCTGTTGTTCGACATGCTGGGCGAGTTCACCAAACGGGGAATCAACCTGATCGACCTGCGATCGGAAAACGATATCAAGTCGCAGAAACTGCAGATATACCTGGAGACCGAAGGCCACATCAAGGACAAGGCCCTTAAACAGGCGGTCCGCGAGATCGAGGAGGCCATTATCCAGGAACCGGGGTCGGTCAAGGTGTTGGGCAGTTTTCCCCGGGTGGACATGCGCAAAAAACAGATCCGCGCCTTTGGTTTCATCGGCACCGGCGCCATGAGCAGATGGTTTGCCGATAAACTGGGACATGAGGGATACCGGACCCTGCTTGCCGGACGACACACCGAGCCGACTCCGGTGGAGATGATCCCGGAGGTGGATGTGGTGGTGATCTGCGTGCCGATCAGCGCCACTCCCGGCACTGTCAGGCAGTACGGTCCGCTGCTCAGCGCCGGTCAGGCCCTGATCATTCTGGCCGGTGAGGCGGAGAATTCCCTGAACGCCGCCCTGGCCCACACCAGTCCCGAGGTGGAGGTGATGCTGGTCCACAATCTCTGGGGCCCCCAGGTCACCTCGATCAAGGACCGGAACGCCGCCGTGGTCCGGACCAGCCGGAGCGGGGTCCTTTGCAGCGAATTCGAGGCGTTCCTCTACAAACATGGGGCGGTGATCAATCAGGACACCCCCAACCAGCACGATCTGCTCATGGGGGTGGGTCAGAAACTGCCGACCACCATCTCGGTGGCCCTGGCCATGACCCTGGCCTTGAACCGGATTGCAACCAGCGATATCGGCACCCATTCCACCCTGACCTCGCTGTACGGGATTCTGGCCATGGCCCGGGTCCATACCCAGAACCCTCGAACCTACGCCGAAATAATGGCTGCCGGCGGAGACGGGCAGAAGATCGTCCGCAGCTTTGCCGAAAATCTGCTGCTGATAGTGGATCTGGCCGACCAGGGAAAGATTGATGAACTCTGTGAGCTGATCGACCGGAACAACCAGTATCTGACCCAGGATTTCCTGGCCCAACAGATGCGCCAGGCCCTGGCAGTGGACGAGGTGCTGACCAAAAGGTAGCACGGTCCCTGCATTGACTTTCAATGATTGATGATTAGCGTACCTTTTCAGGACAGGAGCCTGGCGAAGAATTACCTTTTACCCTGATCGCTTACAGGTTTACAATAATACCGCGGAGTTACACGTCCCGTTCTACTCTACCCGAATTGAACGATAAGCACATGCCCCACTGATCTAAAACTGTTTGGAGGTTTTTTTAATATGCTTAATATCTCCCAGGCCCACCTGGATGAAACATACCACTGCCCGCACTGCAAAAAGCAGCTTACCTGTTGTAATGCACCGCCGTTTCACGTGGGCGACGGCCTGGGCTGGGGCTCCGAATTCCTCTATATCTGTTTAAACGATGACTGCTCCCTGTATGTAAACGGCTGGAAACATATCTCGGAACAGTACGCCCATGTGGGTTCATACCGCTATATGCAGCTGCCCGGAGAAAAAAGCGGCACCCCGATGATGGTGGGCAGCCCCGATGCCTACAAGGGCTGTGAGGTTGACCGCGCCGCCCTGAGACTACAGAACAAACGCTATTGCGATGAAAAAGAGGCCCTGGCAAAGCTTGACACCTGCGTCCGGGAAAAAAACATGCAGCCCGCTCTCCATCTGATTCTGGACGAGGCCGCGGACCTGGAAGGCAGAAATCGCGCCTGCGATCTGCTCCTCGAACTGGACGATCTCGCCTGTATCGATCCCATCCGCAACCATGAGTTCCGCAACAACAAAATCGAACAGAAGATCAACATGACGATCAGTCAGCTGTTGCACAACAACTATCGCAAGGAATGTCCCCACTGCGCCGAGATCATCAAGGCCCGGGCCAAGGTCTGCATGCACTGCAACCGGGACCTCAAATAACCGCCCGGGCAGCGACTTTGCCCTTGCCAAACATCTTCCCATCTATTATACAAGGTCCCACGTTTTACATGGTGAGCGTAGCTCAGCTGGTGGTAGCACCGGGTTGTGGCCTCGGCGGTCGTGGGTTCAAGTCCCATCGCTCACCCCATTAAATACAAAAAGGGCTTCAGCTGTTATCCTGAAGCCCTTTTTCTTTGCCCCCTTTGTCCCAGGCCTGAACAACCTTGGGCTTCACCGGTCCGTTGCTGCGAGCAAGTCTTGCCGAGCCCCCCTTAACAGGTCAGGTGGAAACACCCCCCTACCCTTTTTTGTTGCTCCCACAGGCGGTTGAAGGAATCCACGGCCCGGGCGGTGGGCTGGGCCAGCATCTCGATGCCCTTTTGAGCGAGCTGTTCGGCAAGCCCGGCAACCGGACGCAGCAGACCGCTGGCCCCGGTGCCGACAACCAGGATTGCCACCGCCTCGGCAACGATATCCTCTATATCGTCGAGCAGCAGTTGATGTCCGGACCGGCGCCACCAGGGGGCCCGGATTCGACCGCTCGGAAAGACGATAAGGTCCGAGTTATACTCCCTGCCCGCGACCCGCATCCGGCCGAATGAATAGGATTCGATCATCATCCCCTGCCCTTTCCCTCGCTTCCGGAAGGCCGTCAGCCCGGTATCTGTTCCTGCACAGGGGGCAGCCCTCTCCCCCTTAAGGCCATCCCCTTGTCCGGCACTATCCCGGCCTGGACCCCTTGGCGGACATTCCAAAAAAATCTTCATCAATGGTAAACAGGCTGGCCGGGACCTCCTTGATCCCGAGCCGCTGTTCGACCAGCAGTTCAAACAGGCGGCCGCCTTTTCACCAGGATGACCTCGTTGACCGTGGATATTCCCAGCGGAGCCATGGCCAGCAGTTCGAGCCCCTGCCGGCGCTCTCGCCCTTTATCACGATATCCTCATAGCCCGCGGCCATCTATTGCACTTCATGGGTCTCGCCCGGATCAATGAAATGGCGGACTCCCTGCTCCTCTTCCATTTTTCTGATCTGATCCCGGACCTCGTCAACAGTGACCCCCAGCGAAGCGGCCATGGCCTGGATATCGTAACAGGGCTGGCCGTCAGGGGTGTAGCGGACAGGTTTTAACTCGGGAAAATACTCGCTGGTGGCCATGGCCGAGGCCTGGGTCAGGATATCGCGCATCTCCGGCGGACCGTGGAGAATCAACCATTTTACCGCCTCGGACCAGGTCCGGCTGTCAACGGTCTCACTCCCCAGAACCGCCAGCGCCATTTCAAGGTTCCACTGTTTTTCAAATTCCACCAATCAGCCTCTTCCGCATTATTACTGATAGATAAACAGCCTTTCACCGGGATAGAGAAACCTGGCCTTGCTGATATCGTTCCAGGCCAGGAGCCTGGGCAGCGACACCTTGAACCGCTGGGCAATGACACTCAGGCTGTCGCCCTTTTTGACAACATAGACAATCCTTTTGTTTTCCCGCAGCCACTGGGCGAGCAGAGCGCGATAGCTGGTGTGGAACCGCTGGGCGCGGCCCTTGGGAATGGCCAGCATCCGGCGGCCGGCGGCCAGGTAGTCTCCGCGCAGTTCCGGATTCAGGTCCTTGATTTCCTTATAATACGAGCCAGCCGCCTCGGCAATGAGCCGGATCGGTATCTCCCTGGAATTGGAGATGATTACCCGGTCGACCTCGCGGGGCTGATACCGGTCCTCGGGGCGGAGGGTGAACCCGAACCGGGCCGGGTCGGAAAAGATCATTTTCACCGCAATAAGCTTGGGCAGATGGGCCTCTGTTTCCCGTGACAGATCACATTGATAGTAATCAGTAACACCCTGTTGCCTCATGGCCGCCCGCAGACGATCCTCGCCCATGTTATAGGCGGCAACCGCCAGGCTCCAGGATTGAAACTGCTGGTGAAGTTTGCGCAGATAACGGACCGCGGCCCGGGTGGAGGTATAAATATTGCGCCGTTCATCGATTTTCCCGGAAATCGTCAACCCGTATCGACGGCCGGTGGCAGCGATAAACTGCCAGAAACCCACCGCCCCCTTGCTCGATCCGGCATGGGGTCGAAGTCCGCTTTCAACAATCGCCACATACTTGAGATCATCGGGCATTCCGTTCTGCCGGAGGATCTTTTCAATTACCGGGAAATAACGGTGGCTGCGCTTCAACCACAACAAAACCTGGGGCCGGTCCCAGGCAAGGAGGAGTAACTGCTTCTCCAGTCGTTCCCGGATGTCAATATTGTCCAGGGGCACCTGTTCTCCGCAGAACTCAAGGGGTTCCTTCAGGATCGTTGCAGCCAACAGGGGATCAGGCTCAGATCCAGACCCAGCGCCCAGAGCGTGGTCCGCAGTCACTACCAGACTGAGGAACAAGACGGTCAAGAGGATTCCTTGCTGCAAAACCCGCATCATTGGTCTCCTTAAACCTCACGGCGGACGAATCCGCTCGAAGGACAGTGACACTCGATCTTTACTATAATATAAGGAAATCCTTTACCCGGAAGTAATTTTCCCCAACAACCCATCAATGTCAACTTGACACCTGCCAAAATAGTAAAGCTCCTCGCCGCAAGCTGCAAGGAATCTTTGTTTATGGTGCTTGCCGGCAAATCGAAAAAAAAAGCGCGAACCATTCGGTTCGCGCCCTCTGTCTTTGTTCGGAAGGAGTTTACTGTAACGGCATGTTGCCGCTTTCAAAGACACGCTTGGTGGCGGCAACCACCTCGAAATCATAATAGGTCCCCTGGTTATTGGTTATCTCGATCATGGCTTCCTTCAGCCCGATGGCGGCCCGGTAGGGCCGGTGCGAGGCCATGGCCTCGATGACATCAGCCACCGCGATTATCCGGGCCTCAAGGAGTATGTCCTCGCCCTTCAGCCCGTAAGGATAACCAGAGCCGTCCATCCGCTCGTGGTGCTGGAGCACAATCTGGGCGACCGGGCGTTGAAACTCGATCTCTTTCAGGATCTCAAACCCTGCCAGGGGGTGGTTCTTGATCAGGGAAAACTCGACCTCGTTTATCTTGCCGGGTTTGCTCAATATCTCCGCCGGGATCGAAATCTTGCCCAGGTCGTGAACCACGCCCGCCATCCGGATCCCGTCTATCTGTTCCTCGCTCAATCCCATCTCCTGGGCAATGCACCGGGCGATATTGGTGGTCCGCTTCTGGTGTCCGGCGGTATAGGCATCCCGGGCCTCCACGGTCATGGCCATGGCCTGGACCGTGCCGCCCAGGAGTTTACGCAGCTTCTCCATGCTGTCCTTGAGTTCCTCGCCGGTCTGTCGTTGCTTGGTAATATCCTGGGCAATTTTCACCACTGCGGTAATCCGGCCATTGTCATCCTTAAGCGCCGGATGAGATGTACAGTGTAAATAGACAGTATCTCGCTCTTTTGTGGACACACGGACATCAAGTTCATGTCTGCACCCGTCCTCCAGGGTCTGCTGTACCATGCAATCCTCTATGGGACATTGCTCAGAGCTGTCGTGGTAGACCTTGTAGCACTTGCGGCCGACCATGTCGCCGCCGAATCTTCTCTTTGAACTGCTGCTGGCCCAGAGAATATTCAGCTGGTCGTCAAGCAGGGTAACCTGGTCCTCGACATATTCCAGCATCGCCCGCAACCCGGCCTCGCTCTGCTTGAGCTTAACCTCCCGCTGCCGCTGCCGCTCCAGCTTCTCCTGCAAAGACCTGATCGTTTCCATCTGATTCTTCGGTTCCATGACTTCCTCCGATACTCTGTTGCCCCTGCTCATGATTTTTTCTCCACTACTTCCGTTATCGGCAAGTTTGCAATATCCATAACATGACTGATTCCGGGATCCTTTCCATCGACAAGATCAATGACCCGGGAAAATGAATTGGGAATAAAAACCGTACCGTCTTTCTGTTGCCGGCGAACGCCGTAGCGCAACCCGGCCCTTTCCTCGGATTCCAGCTTGCCAATGACGTTCTTGGTGGTCCAGATCGATCCGTTCCGGGCAAAATCAGCCAACCTGCCGGTGGAGTTTATCGAATCTCCCAGGGCGGTGAACTCGACATTGGCGGCCGAATGAATGGCCCCGAAAAAAACCTGCCCCTCGTTGATGGCGATATTAAGGATAAGTTCGTTGTCCCAGTTTTTACGTACTTTCCAGCGGCTACTGAACTCTTGCATGCTCCGGCGCAATTCCAGGGCGCAGTCAATTGCATTCATGAGGTAGTTGGTGCCCGGTTTTTTGACAAAATAATAGAGCATCCCGTCCCCCACGTGCCGGCCATGGATACCGCCATATTTTTCAAAAGAGCCACGCACCGTCTGCCACAACCCGTTGATAAGCTCGAAATACTCCTCAGGCGGCAGTTCGGCACTGATCCGCACCGAGTCCTGCAGGTCGGCCACCAGCACGCAGAGCGAGACCAGGGAGGGCATCCGTTGGGCCAGCAGTTCACGGATCACCCTGCTCCGCTGGGTCAGAAGCCGCAGCACGGAATCGTTGAGATCGTCCGCTGCAACATAGACCACGAAAACTCCTTCCCGAAAGGACATGGTATGTATCTGAAAGGACCGGGTAGAGCCGTCCTTCATCTCAAGCGTGACCGGAGAGGCCGTGGCCATGGCCGCGGTGGTGCCGTCTACCCGGTCGTAGAGATCGCTCAGCACCTTGATCTCGCGGGCGGCTATTCCCTTGAAAAGATCGGTGAGCAGTTCCCTGGATATCCTTGACTTGAGAAAGCTGAAATGGGCGGCAATGCATTCCCGCCAGTTTCTGACCTGATCCTGGAATTCCCAGTTGAAAAAGAGTTTGAAGATGTTCCGCTGTTCACTTTCACTGATCGAACCGACCTTACTGTGCAGGACCATATCCTCGGCCTGGCTGTTGATCCATTCAATTTCGAAATTATGGTTTATCAGGTAGGCAGGGGTGTCCAGGTCCCGGATGGACAGGTTTAACTCCGGTTTGCCGGCAGAGGTGTCGGCAACGACCTGGGTTCGCTGTTCCAGCGTCTCCAGGGATCTCCGTTCTGGTAATTCATATGGGGCCTTGCCGGGAGTCGCCTCCCGGGAAATCGTTCCGGACAGTTGCCTGGCAATACTGTCCATTGTAAAACCGGAACGCTTTAACTGTTTAACCCGGTCAATCCGGTCCAGGACCCCCCTGGGAAAGAAACCAATTTTCTTGGCGCCCTGCTGCCCGGCGCCCGCCCGCTTGACAATGGGACGCGGCAGGATCCCGAGCTTGATGTAATTATTGAGAGTGGCCCTTGATATGCCTGTTTTCTCAAAAATTTCCTTACTTGAGATCATTATGTCCTCGCCCTGACCCGACATCCATTCCCTCGCAAAGCTTACTGTCTAACCCGGCGCTGTTTCAATCTGCTTACTGTCTAAACGATCACCTGCCGGGCCTGTGTTGTTTTGGACAGTTAAACAACCTGTTGGCGGGTTGTCAAGAAAAAAATCACCCGACTGTCTATTTTTTTCATACTGTCTAAAAAAGGCCCCTTCCCGTCCTTGCCGGGCCAGGCGACAAGATCGCTGCGGCGTAAACCCAATCAGGTAAACAACAATGAAAAAACAAAGAGATCAACCAGACAACTCGACAGCGCTAACTGTCTCCCTCGCCCTATTTATACAGTATGTGCAACCGACCTGGACACTTAGACAGATACAAATCTGCTCCTGCCAGGCCCTCTGCCCGAACATCGCGCCACAACCGGCATGGCCATGATTATCCCTGCCCCTGAAAAAAATTCAGCAAAAGTGAGGGCCGCTGGCAATGCTGTTTTTTTGTAACCGTTCACCTTTTTTTGTTCGCTGCCTGACCCGGTAAAGGCAAGCCGGCAGCAGGGATTTATACTGTTGGACGGTTACATGGCATTGCCAACCAGTCAAAACAGCTCATATCTTTCCATAAAACCAACTATTACAACAGGTTATGACGGCACAGGCCTGGTAATGGTTGGTAAGGTTTCGGTAAACCCCGTACGTTTGAGGTTGGACCGGGAAAGGGGTTTTCTTATAGCGAACGGTGTAGCAGACCCTGAGCCGCGGCCGTGACGGCAAAAGCGGAATTTGAAACAACTTCGGCAGGATATGCTTATGGCTTCCGAATCGCCGTTGCGGCGAAGCGAGTTGCTGCTTGATAGCCTGTTTATGAACAGCCGGCCCTTTTCAATGGAGCGGCCGTTGGTAGAAGAAGACCCCTTTCCCGACAGGAGGGGGGTTACTGAATGTTTACAATGGTTGTAGCCTGTAAAGAATGTTGTCTAAAACAAGCGGGATGACCAAAGACCGGCGATGAAAGACCTCACTCCGGCACGGCAAGGCCGGCGCCTGGTGACGACTTTCATATAAACTTTGTTATCAGAGTATCAGGCGAGAATGGGGGGGGAATAAAAAAAAGGGGGGCGGTTAAAAGGTAAGCGTTTACCAGTGGCGGAAGACCGTCCGCCGGAAGAAATCGACCAGGGCCTGGCGCCGGGCATACACCTTTACCTGCTCCGGGATAAGGTTGGAAATCTCGTTGCGCATTATCGCCATCTTATATTCGAGATAGGCGGCAAAGCGGTTGTCCAGGTACCAGGCAAAGGTCATCCCGAACAACAGGCCGGGCGGGGTGAATCCTTCGCTGCCGTTGATCAGCCGGGTATAATGATATTCATTGCCAGGGGAACGGACCATCCGCGCCAGGGTCAGATATGTATCCAGTTCCCGGGCATTGAGAAAAGAACGGTATTCGCCTGCCGGCCGGATTGTGAGATGAAATATCTTGCCCATGACCTGCCCTGCCCGCTCAAGGTTTTCCATCTGTTTTTCAGCAGCGTAATCGCCGAGCAGGGATTGTCCCAGGGCAACCAGCAAGGCGACCTCGAACCGTCCGGGCCGGGACAGGACGTCGTGGCGGATCTTGATCAGGCCGTCAACAGGATCGTAAAAGGAAAAAACATTGTCCCATTGCTGGCAGCGGGACCAGGCAGCGGTATCCACCAGGTGTATTCCCCTGACCGTATCCAGATGATCGATCCTGAGATCCCAATGCTTCCAGAGGATCTCCAACAAACGGTTGCGCAGCCCGGTTACGGCCAGGGGTTGATCCGCGGTCATGGTGAGCCGGCCCAATCTTCGCTCCAGCGCCCTGAAACGCTCACTGGATGACATCCGTTCAGCGGCAACCAGGAACGAGTCCGGTTTCCGGCTGGGCGGGAGTCCGGTGCCGGGGATGTCCTGTTTCTCTTCCGGCAGATGGCGGCGCACGGCCCAGAGGGTTTGGATAGCCTTGGCCAACCCATCGGGATCATGATGAATTATCCGTCTTTCATCCAAGGCCGCCTGGGAGAAGATCCCGGCCTCAACCGGTACGAACCCCAACCCCCGGACCTGGTCCCGATCCAGATAGATCGGCACCTTGCCCTCCATGGCGTAATTCTGCAGAATCGAGCCGGGGATATCCCGGAATCCCAGGGTCAACACCTGATGAAACAGTTCCCCCACCCCGCCCGGTACATTCCGATGATAGGCCTTGATCAGGTCAGAGACATGAAAACGCCGGCCTGGATCTTCCCGCACCAGGTCGGTCTCCCCCTTCTGGACCCAGAGGTTGGCCACCAGGATCTTCAGGGCCCGCCGGTTTGAACGGATGGCCGCGGCCACCCCCGGGACCTGGAGGATCGGAATAGTGCTGGTATAGAGACTGCCCGGGGCCAGGACAATGATATCCGCCTTATCCAGTCCGGCCATGACCTCTGCCGGAACCCGGGGCTCCCCGGTAAACTCGACAAATACCCGGTCCACCGGAAAACCGCGGCGGGCATGGCCGGACTTGTACTCACCGGTCACCAGGACTCCGTTGCTGTACAGGACCTGGAGCCGGGCCTGGCTGGTGGTGCAGGGCAGCACATTGTTAACGCCGATTCCCAGCATCCGGGCAAACTGATTAAGACCCTTGAGCACCGCGTGGTGGGGAACCACCTTTATAGCATCCCGGTCCGGTTGTGCCCCCCCTGGTCCGGACTGCAGCCGGATCGCCGCGGCCAGGAGCAGATTGCCCAGGCAATGCGGCCTGGCCAGGAGCGGGGTAAGGCAACGGTCGGCAAAAAGCGTATCCAGCAGCCTGATAAAAAAATTCCGGAGCGGCCCGGGCAGGGAGTCAAGGGATATCCCTTTCTCTTTCAGCAGGGTTGCGGCCGAAAGGGGCGGTTCGGCAAAGCGCAGATTGAACAGGCCGTGCAGGGTGGCCATGGTCCGCAGCCCGTCCTCCTGGTTGAGCTGATACCGTTTCCGCAGTCCCTGCCGGCGGATCGCCGACAACAGGACATGACGAAGATCGCCAAGACCGATCAGCGGCAGATCCTTGAGCAGCTCGCCGGTGGAGCCGCCGTCATCAGTGACACAGACCACGGCCGAGGTTTTAGGAAAGACCTCTTTCAGGCCGATAAACGGGTTTTGCTCCCAACCCGGACTTCTGCTGTCTCCGCCAAGGATATTGGACAGCCCGGTGCCGCCGCCCAGGACCATTACCCGGACCCGGTCGGTGGCGACCCGGCCGAGCATCTCGGCCAGTTCGCGCAGGTCGGCGGCCACCCCCTGGTCCAGTCCCGGAGGCGGTCCCTGCAGCCCCAGCTCGATCAGCTTTTCAGCCGGATCGTGCCTGGGCAGAAGATCAAGCGGAGTAAGCCGCTTGGCACGCAGTTTCTTCAACTGCGCACCGATTGCAGCAGCGGTCGGCCTCATGGATGCCATTGGTTTTCTTCAGTTAGGGCTCTGACTTTTCTGACTACAGATGCAGGCTGGCGGCAACCATCTGTTTTTGCACCGCTCCCACGGACACTGCCATGGCTGCCTTTTCCTCGTTGGTTAAGGAAAACTCGACGATCCGCTCAACCCCGTTGCCGCCCAGCACCACCGGCACGCCCAGGAAACAGCCGGAGATGCCGAACTCACCTTCCAGGTAAACGGCGCACGGCAGTACCCGTTTACTGTCAACCAGGATCGCCTCGGCCATCTCAATGGCGGCCAGGCCCGGGGTATAAAAGGCGCTGCCGGTCTTGAGGTGATTGACGATCTCAATGCCGCCCTGCTGGGTCCGGGCAACGATCTCAGCGATCCGCTCCGGGCTGAGCAAATCAATGACCGGCACCCCGGCCACGTTGGCCAGCCGGACCAGGGGCAGCATGTTGTCGCCGTGGATACCCATGACCATGGCGTTAACATCCCGGGGCGACACCCCGATCGCCTCGGCCAGGAAGGTCCGGTACCGGGCCGAGTCAAGGACCCCGGCCATGCCGATCACCCGGTTGCGCGGCAGGCCGGAAACCTTGAAAGCGGTGTAGACCATGGCGTCAATGGGGTTGGTGACCACGATCAGCACGCAGCCGGGCGAATGGTTGACCGCCTCCCGGGCGCAGGACTTGACAATGGCCACATTCCTGGCCAGCAGATCGTCACGCGACATCCCCGGCTTCCGGGCCAGGCCGGCGGTGATAATCACCACGTCGGAGTCAACGCTATCCTTGTAATCGTTGGACCCCTTTACAGAACATGAAAAACCAGCCACCGGGCCGGACTGCCAGAGATCAAGGGCCTTGCCCTGGGGAATCCCTTCCATCACATCCAGGAGAACCACGTCGGCCAGGTTGCGCGCCATTGCCCAGTGGGCGGCCGTGGCCCCCACATTGCCGGCGCCGATTATCGTAATCTTCTTTCTCATCAAACTCCTCTCTTTCTATGGTAGACGACATATACCGAACCGGATTCCGACTGACCCGGCGGCAATCACCTTTTTGCAGACGCCAATATCTCTTCCAGCCGTACTATGTCCCAAGGGGTATCGATTTCAATGGAATCATGCTCGGTGAGCACCACCTTGATGGCATAGCCGTATTCCAGGGCCCGGAGCTGTTCCAGTTTTTCGAACCGTTCCCATTCCCCCTGGGGCAGCCCGACAAAGGTGAGCAGAAATCCCTTGCGATAGGCGTAAAAACCGAGATGCTTATAATAGGTCGGCAGATTCTCGGACCCGGGGTCACGCTGGAACGGGATCGGCGAACGGGAAAAATAAAGGGCCCGGCCGTTCCGGTCAAAAACAGTCTTCACATGGTTGGGGTCGTCAATCTCCTCGGGCCGGATGATCTTGTAAATCAGGGTGGACATGGGCAGGGCCGGGTCGGCCAGAAGCGGGGCCGCGACCTGTTCCACCACCTCGGCCGGAAACAGGGGCTGATCGCCCTGGATATTGACCACCACGTCCTGCTCCGGGATATCAAGCAGCGTGGCCGCCTCGGCCAGCCGGTCGGTGCCCGAGGCATGCTCCGGGCTGGTCGATACCACCTCGCCGCCAAAGGAAAGCACACAATCGACGATCCGGTCGTCATCCGTGGCAACCACCACCCGGGAGAGCAGGGAAATCGATTTGGCCCGTTCATAGACATGCCGGATCATCGGTTTGCCGGCAATCAGGGCCAGCGGCTTTCCCTCGAACCGGTTGGAATGATAACGGGCCGGAATGATCGCCACAACTTTAGGCTGTGATTTATGGTCAAGATCCATTATTGTCGGTCTCGCAACAACATGCGAGACGGACGTGTCTCATGTTGTAACTTGTTGATTCTGTCCAGTGGCATTTGAAGCCTTTCGGGTTGTTACGAGTTCATCATTATTGATTATTCTCTCAACACCTGTCGAGCGATCCGGTCCGGATCCGCCAGACATTATTTGTGGGGCTCACCCCACGGTTTACCTAGACCAAGCTCGGTCGTTTGTCTGCCATGAGATCTCCACCAACCCAACCGGCTACGCCATCAGTTGCCGTTGCCCCGGAAACCGAATCATTGCGGGACCAAAGCCGCGGTCTCGCGCAAAGCCTGGGTCTGCCGGATACGGATGTCGCGAATCTCTCCTTTGCCTTTCTGCTGGTCCGGACAAAAAAACGGCTGGAGCTGCGCCGGACCGGACCATCGGCGCCAGGCCCGCTCTTTGTTGATTTTATCCGCGGCCCCCTGGGCTATCGTCATCGCCACGGCGGCGGCAACAAGCAGTTCCTGGCCCGGGCCGTGGGGATCAAGCGCGGCCGCCGGCCCGCAATAATCGATGTCACCGCCGGTCTCGGGCGGGATGCATTCATCCTTGCCGGGCTCGGCTGCCGGGTACGGATGATCGAACGGTCGCCCATCCTGGCAGCCCTGGTCAAGGACGGTCTCAAACGGGCCGCGGCCGACCCGAAAATTTTCGCGCTCATTCAGGAACGGCTCCTGCTGACAGTAGGCGACAGCCTGGAACTGCTGCCCCGGCTCGCCGCGGAAAACCGGCCCCAGGTGATCTATCTTGATCCCATGTATCCCCATCGCGGCAAAAGCGCCCTGGTCAAAAAAGAGATGCGGATGATCCGCGGCCTGGTGGGCGACGATCCCGACGCCCCTGCCCTGCTTGCCGCGGCCCTCCGCCTGGCCGCCGACCGGGTGGTGGTCAAACGGCCGCTCGCCGCCCCGCCGCTGGCCGGGACACCCGCGGTGAGCACGGTGATCACCGGCAAGACCATGCGCTACGATATCTATCTAACCCCTGTCCCGGCAAGCGGGAATGATGATTAGGGTACTCTGTCCCCTGTCCTCTGTCCTCCGTCTTCCGTCCTCCGTCTTCTGTCATCCGTCCTCTGTCCTCTGTCTTCCGTCCTCTGTCATCTGACAGCAGCGGCCGCCTTGTTCAAGGCGCGGCTGATCTCGGCCAGCCGCGCCTCACCCAACTTGATCGGCACCTGATAGACCAGGAGCCGGCCGATGATCCCGGCCGAGGCCGGCAGGGAATCAGGGTCATGGATCACCCGGCGCCGGCCATCCTGATCCTTAAAGGGCCAGTCGTTCTTGCACAGGGTCGAACCGTTCAACAGGTGCTCCCATTCGGGATAATAATGCCAGCTGTTTTCAGCGAAACTGACGGCGCCGGCGTTATTGGCGGCCAGCACCTTGTTCACGGCCCGGGCCCGGGCCGCGTCGGGCAGGAAAAAACCGATAAAGGTGGCCGTGTCCCCTTCCCTGTCCACCAGGGTCCGGAAACCGACCCCGGGCAGGACCGAGATCGCCGCGCGCAAGGCGGCCTTGTTCTTTTTCTGGGCCGCGATCATCGAGTCCAGCTTGGCCAGCTGGGCCAGGCCGATGGCCCCCTGGAGTTCCATCATCCGGTAGTTGAAGCCGATAAAGCTCCTGCCCTCGCCGCCCCGGCCGCCGGGGTTGACCACATGGTCATGGCCGTGGTCATGGTACTCGGACATGGCCTGCCACAGATCATGATCATCGGTGATGATCATCCCGCCCTCGCCGGTGGTCATGGTCTTGACCGCGTCAAAGGAAAAGGTGCCGCATCTGCCAAAGGTGCCCAGGTATTTGCCGCCCACCGTGCCGCCGGCGGCCTGGGCCGTGTCCTCCAGCACCGGTATCCGGTGGCGGTCGGCGATCTCGACAATCTCCTTGATCCGGGCGGCAGCGCCGAGCATGTGCACCGGAATAATGGCCCTGGTCTTGTCGGTGATCTTCTTTTCCAGGTCCGCGGGATCCATGTTCAGGGTCTCGTCCACCTCGGTGAACACCGGAATCGCACCGATATCGAGAATCGCCTCCCAGGTGGCCACAAAGGTGAAGCCCTGGGTGATCACCTCGTCGCCGGCGCCGACACCCAGCGCGACCAGGGCCACCTTCAGGGCCGCGGTCCCGGAGGTGACCGCCTGGCCGTGGCCCGCTCCGCAATATTGGGCAAATTTTTCCTCGAAACTCCGTACCTTATAGATCCCCCGGCGCTGTTCGCCAAACTCGTACCGAAACAGGACCCCGGTCTCCAGGACCTCCATGATCTCCTGCTTCTCTTCCGCGCCAAACACCTCAAAACCAGGCATACTCATCCCTCGATATGTTGTGGTAATATTTTTTTACCGGTACAGCCACTCCTTGATCCGGTTGTTCTCGTCCAGCAGCACCACCCGGGGCCCATAATCCTCAAGTTCCGTCTCGCTGTACAGGGCATAGGTAACAATAATGATCAGATCGCCGACCTCGCCCTTGCGGGCGGCGGCACCGTTCAGGCCGATGATCCCGGAGCCGGCCGCGCCCGGGATGGCATAGGTGTCGAACCGGGCACCGTTGTTGATATTGTAGACCTTGACCTGCTCAAAGGACTCAATGCCCACCTGGTCCAGCAAGGTCTGATCGATGCTCAGGCTGCCCTCATAGTCCAGGTCAGCCTCGGTTACCGTGGCCCGGTGGATCTTGGCCTTTAACATGGAACGTATCATTTCTCTTCTGCTCCTAAAATATGATGAACTCGTAACAACCCGAAAGGCTTCAAATGCCACCCAATAAAATCAACAAGTTACAAGACGAATCACGTCCGTCGAGCGGGTTGTTGCGAGACCGACAAATATAACTGGTCACAGGGCATGGAACTCCGCGGCAGCACCGGGCGCTTACCCTAAAACAACAACCCGTTGTCGATCAACCTGGTGCGGCCGATCCGCACGGCCATCAACAGCCGGGTCTGCGAATCCACCGCGTTTTTTTCGGTTAATTTTTTCTGGTCAACCAATTTAACGTACTCGATCTCCACCCCGTTGCCCGAACCAAGCATCCCTTTAATCTCGGCGATGAGCCGTGGCCCGTTGCGCAGCCCCTGTCGCACCAGCCGCCGGGCCGATTCCAGGGATTGATAGAGACAGAGGGCGGTCTGCCGTTCCCTGGGGTCAAGATAGGTGTTGCGCGAACTCATGGCCAGACCATCGGTCTCGCGGACAATGGGATGACCGAGGATAATGATGTCCCAGTCCAGGTCAGCCACCATCCGCCTGATCACGGCAAGCTGCTGAAAATCCTTTTCCCCGAACACCGCCAGATGGGGCTTGACCAGGTGAAACAGTTTGGCAACCACCGTGGTCACCCCCTCAAAATGACCGGGCCGGCCAGCGCCGCACAACCCCCGGCTGAGCCGGTCCACGCTCACCCGGGTCTGAAAATCATCCGGATACATGGCCGCAACCTCCGGAGTAAAAAGCACCGCCACCCCCTGGCCCGCGGCCAGCTCCGTATCCCGGGCAATATCCCGGGGATAGCGGTCCAGGTCCTCGCCGGGCCCGAACTGAATCGGGTTGACAAACAGGCTGACCACCACCTGGTCGGCCTGGTTCGCGGCATGCCGCATCAGGGCCAGATGTCCCTGGTGGAAACAGCCCATGGTCGGCACCAGGGCGATGCGCTCGCCCCGGGCCAGGACCTGGTTGCTCCAGGCAGTCATTTCAGCGCTGGCACGGATAATCTGCATAACAGGGGGAAAAGTGATAACTGTTTTCGTAACCGTTCACCAGGGGCTACAGATTTACGGAACCCACCAGCCGGTAAGCGTTTACCAGTGCCCCGGATTCGTGCAAGCGTAAACATTGTCAGTCTCGCAACAACCCGCGAGACGGACGTGTGTCATGTTGTAACTTGTTGATTTTATTCGGTGGCATTTGAAGCATTTCGGGTTGTTACGGGTTCATCAACATTCAGTAACCCCCCTCCTGTCGGGAAAGGGGTCTTCTTCTACCAACGGCCGCTCCATTAAAAAGGGCCGGCTGTTCATAAACAGGCTATCAAGCAGGAACTCGCTTCGCCGCAACGGCGATTCGGAATCCATAAGCATATCATGCCGAGGTTGTTTCAAATTCCGCTTTTGCCGTCACGGCTGCGGCTCAGGGTCCGCTACACCGTTCGCTATAAGAAAACCCCTTTCCCGGTCCAACCTCAAACGTACGGGGTTTACCGAAACCTTACGTGCAAGCAGGCCTCTGGGATGAAAACTATTTCCCCTCAGGGGTCGCGGCAATACGCTCCTTGATCCGGGCAAGCTTGCCGGTAATCAGGGAGGTCTCCTCCGGGGAGAGGGGCAACCGGGCGGTCAGGTACTGTTCGTAGCTCTTTTTTGCCGCGCCCAGGTTGCCGCGCAGTTCATTGATCCGGCCCATCCCCTTGAACCCCTGGCCCTTGAAACCTTCCATTTCACTGAGCGCCCGGTAGGCGGCCAGGGCCTGCTCAAGGTCCCCTTTTGTTTCCAGGGACTGGGCAATGCTTAACTCCACCAGCGGGTAGAGCGGATTGTCCTTGTCCAGATCCGCCAGAACGGCCTGATACCCGGCAATCGCCCGATCAAGGTTGCCGGCCTTGAAATCGATGTTAGCCAGCTCCACCCGGCTCCAGAGCGCCGAAGAGGTCCGGGGATACTGCTCAGCCACCCGGGTCAGGGCCGGAATCCGGTTTTCATCGCCGGTGAACTGAAGCGCGACCGTGAGTTCGGCAACGGCCCGCTCATCCTGCTGATCAACATAATAATCATAAACAGCCCAGGCCAGAACCGCGACCGCCAGGACGATCCCGGCGATCTGTAATTGTTTTTTATTATTACGGACAAAGGCGACCACCCCGGGCGGCAGGTTCAACTCTTCCAGCAGCCCTGGTTTTGCTTCCGGATTGATGGTCACTCCAATGATATTTTTTTTGCTGAAGGCGCTCGGCTGTTTGGTCATTATTTTGTTCCTATCTTCTGTTACAACCTGGCTTTCCAGGTTCTTGAACCGGTATTGAACGAATTTGACAATATACCCGGCCGGAATGAAAAATGCACCTGCGTTTTGCCCCGGCCGGTCTGATCGTTTTGCCGGCCGGAGCGGGGACCGAATGTCAGTGACGGCTCCCTGCTGATATGGTATTAACATTGTCCATGACGGAACTGCCCATCCCGAAAATCCTGACAGTCACCGAGATCACCCGCTCGATCAAGGGGATGCTTGAGACCGGATTCCCCTTTGTCACGGTGACCGGCGAAGTGTCCAACTTGAGCCGGCCGCTCTCCGGCCACCTCTACTTCAGCCTCAAGGATGCGACCGCCCAGCTCCAGGCCGTGCTTTTTAAGCCGCAGCAACGGTATATCGTTGCCCTGCCCCGGGCCGGCGACCAGGTGATCTGCCGGGGCCGGATTTCGGTATACGAGCCCCGGGGCAACTACCAGCTGATTGTCGATTTTGTCGAAGCCCGGGGCGCCGGCGATCTGCAGATGGCCCTTGAACAACGCAAACAGCAACTGGCAGCGGAAGGACTTTTTGCCGAGGAAAACAAAAAAGCACTGCCGCTGCTGCCGGCCCGGGTGGCCCTGGTAACCTCGCCCAGCGGGGCCGCGGTGCATGATTTCCTCACTGTGGCCGAAAAACGGTTTCCGTCATTGCCCATTGAAATTTTTCCGGTGCGGGTCCAGGGCCAGGAGGCAGCGGCCGAGATCCGCGCGGCCATCCTTCTCCTTAATCAACGAAAAAACTCCGAGGTGATCGTCATCTGCCGCGGCGGCGGCTCCCTTGAAGACCTCTGGCCCTTTAACGACGAGTCCCTGGCCCGGGCAATCCATGATTCAAGGATCCCGGTGGTCAGCGCAGTGGGCCATGAGATCGATTTCACCATTGCCGATTTTGTCGCCGACCGCCGCGCCCCCACCCCATCGGCCGCGGCCGAGATGGTGATTCCGGACCGGCAGGCCCTGCTCGACCGGGTCGGGTCCCAACAACAGCGTCTCCTGGCCCGGATCTCTCATATAATTCAGGACCGCCGGAGCCGGGTCCACACCCTGCTGCGGTTCCTTGGTGATCCCCGCACCCTGCTCCCCCACTTCCTCCTCCGCCTGGACCATGGCCAGACCGCCATGATCCAGGCACTGACCGCTGGTCTGACCGCCCGCCGGGGCCGGCTCAAGGATATCAACGCCCGGCTCCTGAAACAGACACCGGTCCACCAGCTGGCAACCCGCAAACAACGGGTGGCTGAACTTTCCCATCGCCTGCGGACAATGATCCGGGTGCTGCTGAGCCGTAAGGAGAACCGGCTTGGCCAGACGGTCTCCCTGCTTGAGGCAGTGGGCCCGACCGCGGTCTTGAACCGGGGCTATGCCATTGTCCGGGCCCGGCCCGGCGGCGAGGTAGTCCGCGCCGCTAGCCAGGTGACCAGGGGTCAGGCCCTGGATATCCTGCTCCATCGCGGCCGGCTGGAATGCGAGGTTACCAGGATCAAGGACGATTAAAACTTTGTTATTGACAGCCCTTGTCAAGATTCATTATAGGAGATTTGTGCGTCAGGAACCGGGGAGGATCATCACGGCGGTCCTGTTTTTTTGCGCGGACCGAAAAAGTAATTATCACTATTCCGTGTCCGTTACCTCACCCTTTATATCAGCCAATCCAAGGAGGACTGAATGGCAACAAAAATCATACAGATTATCCCGGCAACGGAATGGTATGCCAGATACGAGGAAGAAGGGACAAGCTTTCTCGAACCTATCGCCTGCTGGGCCTTAATCGACCGGGGAGAAGACGGGACAGAGATAGATGGTCTTGTGCCCGCGGGCAACACCCTGGTTCCCTGTAAGGAAACCGATGGTTTTGCCGAGATAATCAACCGGGAAAAGGTTTAAAAGATGTAAGCGTTCACCAGCACCTCATCTTCGCCCATTCTGGCCTGCTCGAATAGCACCAGTATGCTTCGCAGTCCCGAATGAACGAATCTAAGCCACTGGTAAACGCTTACGGGCATGAGTTTACCGTAAATCCGTACCCCCGGTGAACGGTTACTAAAAGATGACAACAGCCAGCAGGCGGGCCGTGACGGTTGTGGCCGCCCCTTGAATATGGTTAACATCTCCAAGGGTTGTTTTTTGATTTCTCAAGTCCGGTACTTGGAATACACATGCCAAATATCGACAAAGTTATTGAAGCGCTCTGGGATAAACGGGAAGCGTCAATATATGGGGCCGACGGCAAGGAATATCGAGTAATTTTTTCCAGGCCGGGCGGTTTCTTTGACGTCAGTATTCTTGATAATCTGGAGCCCATGGGATTCATAACCCTGAAGCACGAAAACAAGGGGTTATATTCCATTGTCAATGACACTAAAATCAATCCTCATTCGTCCCTTGCCAATACCCCGGGACATGGGATTGAGGTAAAAGAAAAATTCAGAAAAAGAGGGGCCGGCAAGGCCCTGCTCAGTGTTGGAATCGGTATCATCCAGAGAGATTGGCGGCTTGAACAAAGAGGTGGAGAATTCAAAGTAATCGCTTCTGATATTACCAATATCGGGTTAGGATGCTATCATAACTTCGGGTTTACCATCAAGGAAGGCATGGCGGTCAGTTCCTGTTATTACACTGATCCGGATACTGTCCCTGAAATAAACATCCTGCCCAAAAAGGTATGTTTTATTAAACGGCTGGCAAAAAGACTGCGGCGGGACCTCCGAGGGGATTCAGGATAGGGCCGGTGATCTTTTAGCTGCAAACTTACTGAGAGAGAACCAGGTGATGAAAAGAACCACCCTGTGTAGCCGCCAGACCGGCCCTGTTTCCCTTGAAACAGCCCTCCTGGCCATTATCGTTCTCCTGGGCACGGCCTGTTTCCCCGGCCCGGCATTATCCGGCCCGTACATCAACTCCGCCCATGGCGATACCACCTCCGGGGTCAGCCGCAACAGCACCGCCGCTTTGGGCTACACCAGGGGCAACTGTGCCCACTGCCATGAACAGCATGCCAGCATCAACGGCTCCGAACCGAGCCCAACCAGTGGCGGGCCGGACATATACGCCCTGTTCTACACCAACTTCGTCAGCCAGACCGACGGCTTCTGTCTCAAATGTCACGTTGTTCTCAGCTCCGAGCAGTCCGGCGGCATCACCAACCGCAGTTACAGTTACCGGGCCGGTGGCTGGACCAGTGATACCCTGGCTGATATAACCGAGGCCTTTTCCTTTACCTCGCCCTCCTCATCCCACAATTTGGGCGACATTTCCACATTTATCACCGGCAAGTGGGGTTATACCGCTGATTCCAACCCCTGCGTTGCCTGCCATAACCCCCATGCGGCCCAGGGCGATCCGCTGGGCGATTCGACCTTGCCCAAGAGTAGCGCCACCCGGGGCTGGACCGTGTCCCGGCCGGCGGAACACAACTCCAGTCCCTGGGATGTGTGGGGCGATGATGCCGGTGAAAAAATGTCCGACTACACTGCCAGCTACCAGGCCCCTTATCGCTTCGGTTCCACCAGTGCCTATGAGCCGGACGGTTCAACCACCCAGGACGGCTCCAACCTGGCGGATTTCAATACCTTCTGCACCGACTGCCATAACAGCACAAACATTATCTACAGCAACAACCTGGCCAGAAATCTGCGTACCATTGACTGGGATAACGAGAAACACGGCCGCGGCAACGCCGACACCAGCCTGTGCGGTGATGATCCCTATCCCAACGGCACCACGGGCCTGGGCAAGGTGCTTTCCTGCCTGGACTGCCACGAGCCCCATGGCTCGACCAATGCCTTTCTGATCAGGCCGGAGGTAAACGGCGGCGTGCTGGCCGGTTCCATCGGCGCCTTTTCCACCACTGACTGGCAGTATCTCTGTGACAGATGCCATCAGGATGACAAGGAGATCAACTCATCCTGTCAGGAAGACCATTACTATATCAGTCACCATCAAAACACCGGCTGCAACTCCGACGCACCCTATTCCCCCTCCAGTTGCGGCTCATGCCACAGTGGCGGCGGTGGCGGCGGCCCCCCCAGCTGTACTTCCAGCCGTGCAAAAAAAATCTGTAGCGACTGCCATTTTCACGGTTCCACGAACCCGTATGACTCCAGTCAACGCACGTTTTAGCCTGCTTTTCTTCACGGCCGAGGGCCGGCCCTTATCCCCGGAGAGGTGATCGCTATGGGTGATTTTTCCTTGTTATGGCTCCAGTCCGCGGCCTGCGGCGGGGACTCCATGTCGCTGCTGGGCCTTGAAAACCCGAATCTTATTGAACTGCTCGGCAACCAGGGGATCACCCTGCTCTGGCACCCCTCCCTGTCACCGGAACGGCCCCGGCAGTTACAGACGATCATTGACGCCATTCTCGCGGATGACCGGCACCTGGACCTCCTCTGCATTGAAGGCGCCATTGTCAACGGGCCCGAGGGCACCGGCCTGGCGGATGTCCTCGGCGGCCGGCCCAAGCGTGACCTGATCGGCGAACTATGTGCCAGGGCGAAGTTTGTTCTGGCCATGGGCACCTGCGCCTCCTACGGGGGCATTCCCGCGGCCCCGCCCAATCCCATGGACGTCACCGGGATGCAGTGGCGGAACAAGGAGCCGGGCGGGCTGCTGGCCCCGGACTGGCTGTCCCGGGGCGGGCTGCCGGTGATCAATGTTGCCGGTTGTCCGGCCCACCCCCTGAACATGGCCCAATCGATTATCAACCTGCTCATCCAGGGCACGGCAATGGTCCTGGACGAGTGGAATCGTCCGCAAGAGAGCTACAACACCATGGTCCACCAGGGCTGCACCCGTAACGAATACCATGAGTACGACATGGAGGAGACCGACTTCGGCGGCCGGGGCTGCCTTTTTTTCAACCTGGGCTGCCAGGGGCCGAAGACCAGCGGTTCCTGCAACTCCTCCCTGTGGAACAACCAGAAAAGCAAGCCCCGGGCCGGGGTGCCCTGCTTTGGCTGCACCTCACCCTCCTTTCCGAAAAACAAGGACTTCTTCAAGACCGACAAGATCGGCGATGTGCCGGTGGAACTGCCGACCGGGGTGGAGCGGCCCAATTACATGGCCTACAAGGGGCTGGCCAAGGCAGCGGCCCCCCAGCGTCTGAAAGACCGGACCACCGGACTTTAGGATTCAAGGATCGGAACCCATGGCGGATAATAAAAAAAACCTGACCGTTGAGCTGAACCGGGTTGAGGGTGATCTGGAGCTGAAACTGGTGGTGGAGGGCAACCGGATCGTTGACGCCCGGGCCGTGGGCCGGATGTACCGGGGGTTCGAGCAGATTCTGATCGGCCGCCATGCCCGTGACGGCCTGGTGATAACCCCGCGGGTCTGCGGCATCTGCAGCACCGCCCATTTATACGCCGCGGTAACCGCCATTGAGACCGCCTGGCAATGCCCGATCGGACCCAACGGCACCCGGGTGCGCAACCTCTGCCTCATGGCCGAGGAGGTCCAGAGCGATGCCCGCCACTCCTTTCTGATGTTTGCCATTGACTTCTGCAACCGCAGGTACCGCCACCATCCCCTCTACCCCCGGATAGAGGAGGCATTCCAGGTTTTCAAGGGAAGGATCTACGCTGAAACCATCCGCCATACCAAGCAGTTGCTGGAAATTGTCGCCCTGTTCGGCGGCCAGTGGCCCCACTCCTCATATATGATTCCCGGCGGGGTGACCACGGTGCGGAGCCGCAAGGAGTTGATCCGGGTGCAGACCATTCTGGACAGCTATCTCCGCTGGTACGAGGATTCGATCATCGGCTGTTCCAGCGAACGCTGGCTGGCCCTGCGCACCCGGGATGATTTTCATGCCTGGCTCGATGAGAAACAGGCCCACCGGGACAGTGCGGCCGGCCTGTTTCTCCGCTTCGGCCGGGAAGCAGGCCTGGCCGGGCTGGGGCGGGGCAACGACCGGTTGTTGAGCTATGGCGCCTGGTTCGAGCCCGAGGAATGGCAACCCCCTTTCCGGAAAAGGCCTTGCCGGCGGCGGGCCGGTTTTGTCAACGGTATTAACGGCCGGGTGGAAGAGTTTGTCGAGGAAAAAATCAAGGAACATATCGAGTATTCCTGGTTTGCCCGGCAGAGCGGCTCCGGCCCCCCGGCGGGCAACCGGACCATCCCGGAGTTCGCTCCCAACTCGAAACGGTACAGTTGGGCCAAGGCCCCTCGCTACGACGGTCAGGTGGTTGAGATGGGGGCCCTGGCCGAACTGGTGGTTGCCGGCGATCCCTTGATGTCCTCGTTTTTCCGGGAGCAAGGCGCCACGGTCTGGCTGCGGGAACTGGCCCGGCTGCACCGGCCGCTGCTCACCCTCAATCATATGCGGGAGATCGTCCGCACCATGCTGGGACCGGACTTTGAACAGCCGTTTTACCTGAGCCCAAAAACGGTTTACAGCGGATCGGGCCGGGGCCTGATCCAGGCGGCCCGGGGCGGACTCGGCCACTGGGTGAGCTTTGCCGACAACCGGATCACCGGCTATCAGATCATCTCGCCGACCACCTGGAACGCATCACCCCGTGATAACCTGGACCGGCCCGGCCACTGGGAGACCACCCTGATCAACACCGAGATCGCGGACCTGGAAAACCCGGTGGAAATAGAACATATCATCCGTTCCCACGATGCCTGCCTGGTCTGCTGCGTCCATTTCCTCGATACCGGCAGAAAGCTCTCCTTTGGCCTGGGGCCCACGCGGTAATCAAAACAATAGGCAACAACCGGCCGGTCGTCGCCTATTCCCGCGATCGGTTACGGGCCGGAGGAGGGAAGCGGTTGTGATCCATATCGTCTGTTTCGGCAATCTCTGGGCCGGGGACGACGGCTTCGGGATCCATGTCTTTGAGGAACTGGCCCGGCTGGACCCGCTGCCCGGGGTGAAGATCTTTGATGCCGGCCTGCTCGGGCTCGGGGCTCTGAGCTGCTTTGAACAATGTGACAAGGTAATTGTAGTCGATGCCCTGCGGGGCTCCGGCAAGGTCGGTGTGGTCCTTCGTCTGAATGCCGCGGAGATGGCTCTCCATTACCCGGTCTACAGCGAGCACGCCCTGGGGGTGAATTTTCTGCTCCGCGTACTCCCCATTGCCCTGGCCGGACAGACCCTGCCGGAGATCGTTATCCTGGCCGCGCGGATCAAGGAGGCGCGGCCGGCGGACAACCGCCTCAGCGGTCCGGTCCGGGCGGCCCTGCCCCTGGTCCTGGCCCTGATAACCGAAGAACTTTTGACCTGTTGAACCAGAAGAAGATGGCGGAAACGGTGGAGGAAAGGCGCCAGCGGCAACTGGAGGCCCTGGAAGCGGAGCTTGAGAGCCTGCGGCTGGCAGCCGCGGAGCAGGAAGCCCTGGTCCGGGACGGCTATCTCCGTTCGGATGCCATGCTGCAGGAGGTGATGAACGACAAGGCCGCCCTCCAGGCAAAAGAGACCGGACTGGCCCGGGCCAACGAGTTCACCAGCCTGGTGCTGGACATGATGGACGAGGTCCTGATCGTTCTGGGGACCGACGGCAGGATCCAGCGGGTGAACAAGAAACTGACCGATCTCCTGGGCCGCACCGTCACGGAACTGACCGGCGCCAACCCGGATCTGCTTTTTTCCGGCGCAAGCCTTTCCCTTTGCCAGTGGTTCTTTGACCCGGGCCTCTGCGCCAGCGACTCGATCACCTATCAGTTCTTCTCCTGGAATCCCCAGAAACAGACGGAGTTGACCCTGATCGCCCGCAACGGCCGGGAGATCCCGCATGATTTCCGCAGTTCCATTCTGCACAATTTTCAGGGCAAAAAGGTGGGCGTGGTCATTGTTGGGATCGACCTGCGCGAACTCAAGGCAAAAAACGAGATGCTCAACCAGTCGCTGCAGGAGGTGCAGGAGGCCAACCGCCAGATTATGGACTCCATCCGCTACGCCCGGACGATCCAGCGCTCCCTGCTCTCCGACCGGAAGATGGTCGAACAGCGCCTGGCCCGCAGTTTTTTCATCTGGGAACCCCGGGATGTCATTGGCGGGGATATCTACCATGTCTATCCCCTGGAGAACGGCAATCTTATCATCTCCCTGTTCGATTGTACCGGCCACGGGGTGCCGGGGGCCTTCATGACGATGCTGGTCTCGGGCAAGCTGCACCATGCGATCCGCAGCGCAAAGATCTCTTCTCCGGCCGTGATTCTCAAATATCTGAATCAGTCCGTGCGCTCGGCCCTGCATCAGGACTCGGACCAGCCGTCATCGGATGACGGCCTGGAGGCGGCGGTATGTCTCCTTGACCGGACCGGCTCCACCCTGACCTTTGCCGGGGCCCGGCTTTCCCTGCACTATATTCACAACCGTAAAGCAGTGACCGTGACAGGGGACCGGCAGAGCCTGGGCTACCGGAAATCGAACCCGGACCATGATTTCACTGAGCATCAAATCCCCCTGGAGCAAGATATTGCCTTTTACCTGTGGACCGACGGCATCACCGACCAGGTGGGCGGAGACAAGGGGCTCCCGTTCGGCCGGACGCGATTAACGGAACTGTTGCTTGAGATTCACCAGTTGCCATTTGACCGGCAGCAGGAGTTGATCCGGCAGGCCCTTGCGACCTTTACCGGGGAGGAACAACGGCGGGACGACCTGACCGTGATCGGATTTTCGCCAGGGTGACAGGAACCGGCAGCTGAAACCAGGTAACCGGCTGACGAGAATTTACAGAAAAGAAAGTTGCTTTATCAAGCAACTGAAGCAGGTAAGGCTGGTTAGTTACGGATTATCGCTGCTGGTCAGCCGGCCGCAACTCGACCAGGGTCGCGCCCCAGCTGCCGCCGTCCCCGCCGGCCAGCCGGTAGGAGCGGACCATGGGCAGCCGGTCGAGGATGGCGTGTACGGTGCGGCGCAAGGTGCCGGTGCCCTTGCCGTGGATGATCCGCACCTGATAGATATCCCGGGCCCGGCACTCTTCGAGATAGTCAGGCACCAGGTCCTTTACCTCGCGGGGCAAGAAGGTATGCAGATCCAGGGTCCCGTCAATGGGAAGCTCGAATATCTCCTGGTCCATGCCCTACCCTCCTGTCATCTCCAGGATAAGCCGGGCGCAGCGGCGCGAGGCCCCGGGACCGCCCAGCTGTTGCCGGACCCCGGCCAGTTCCGCGGCCATCTTCCGGTGCGCTGTTTCATCCAGGAGCAGGGGTGTTATGGCGGCGGCCAGTTTTTCCGGGGTAGCGTCGTTCTGTAATAACTCCGGCACCACCTCCCGGCCGGCGATGAGGTTGACCAGGGAGGCGTACCTGACCTTGATGAAGTGGCGGGCGAGATGATAGGTCAAGGGGGAGACCCGGTAGCTGACCACCATCGGGACATTGAGGATGGCCAGTTCCAGGGCCACGGTGCCCGAGGCGGCCAGGACCGCGGCGCAGACCGCCATCAGGTCGTAGCGGGCCTCGGTGCTGACCCGGATATCGAGGCGGGTACCGGCCAGGCCGTGGTTGTCGAGATCGGCCCGGCCCAGGGTGGATGCCAGGGGCAGCAGAAAAACCGGATTGTTGAGTTCAGGGGCTATTCTTTCCGCGGCAGCGATAAAGAGCGGCAACATCCGGGCGATCTCCTGGCGGCGGCTGCCGGGCAGAAGTCCCACCACGGTACGATCCGGCCCGATCCCCAGTTCCGCCCGCATCTCCGGACCGGACATGGTGGTGGCAACCGAGTCGAGCATCGGATTGCCGACAAAGTCCACTGCCATGCCGTGGCCGCGGAAATACTCCTCCTCAAAGGGCAGGATCACCGCCATCCGGTCCACGTATTTTTTGATTTTTTTAATCCGCCCCTGCCGCCAGGCCCAGACCTTGGGGCTGATATAGTAGAGCACCGGGATATTCAGTTTATGGGCCTTTCTGGCCAGTATCAGGTTGAAACCCGGATAGTCGATAAGGACGAGAAGCGCCGGCGGCTGTTGCCGCAGCCGTTGCTCCAAGACCCGCATCGCCCGGCGGATCTTCCCCAATTGGCCCAGGACCTCCACCAGCCCCATCACCGCCAGGTCATTGATATCGACCAGGATATCCACCCCGGCCCCGGCCATCTCCCGGCCGCCCATGCCGGAGAGAGCACAATCCGGGGCCAGATCGCGCAGTTCCCGGGCCAGGATGGCGCCGTGCTGGTCGCCGGATGCCTCGCCGGCCACGATCATGACACGGGCGGCGGCAGGCGATCTCTTCATTGCTGGAGAATCGATTGAAGCGGACAAAAAATACCTGGGCTGTAGAGGTTCAGGAGTACATTAAATCAGCAACTCATCTTCCTCCGGTTTGTGGCGGCGCCTGCGCTTGCCCGGCTTCCAGGGCACAAAGGTCAGGGCCAGGGCCGCTACCAGGCAGGCCAGCAGCCAGCCGCCGCCGTACATGATGAGCTGGTCGGTGGGATAGCCGCTGTAGTTTTCCTTGAGATCGCCGGTGAGCGACAGGTACAACAGGTAGACAAGGACAGCCGGGGTCACGAATTTCACCAGGATATCCCAGAGACCCGGGATCCGGGTGCCCAGCCGGCTGACATGCTCGCGCAACACCCTGGCCTTCAAGACCCAGCCGATGATCAGACATTCGAGCAGGCCGCCCATGACCAGGCCGTAGTTGGTAATGAAGTGGTCGGCAATATCGAGCAAATACAGACCGCCCTGGGTGGTAAAAATAAGGCTGCCGACAAAACCGGCCGCACAGACAACGGTCACCACCCGGCCGCGCGGCCAGTCGAACTTGTCGGTTACAGCGCAGCTGAAGGCCTCGATCAGCGATATCCCCGAGGTCAGGCCGGCGATCACCAGCATCAGGAAGAAGATAATACCGAACAGGACGTTCATGCCGGGCAGCAAGGAGATGGCCTTGGGATAGACCACAAAGGCGAGCTGCGGCCCGCCCTTGATCGCCTCCTCAAACGGCACCCCCTGGCTCTGGGCCATGAAACCGACCACCCCGAACACGGCAAAACCGGCGACAAAGGAATAGAGACAGTTGACAACGCAGGTGATCAGGGCATTCTTGCCGATATCCGTTTTCCTGGGCAGGTAGCTGGCATAGGTGATCATGATGCCGAAGCCCAGGGACAGGGTGAAAAATATCTGGCCAAAGGCCGCGGCCCAGACCTTGCCGGCCTCGCTCCGCATCGCCGGGTCGGAAGAAAAAAGATTTATCTTGGCCCAGTCGGCATGCAGATAATGGTTGCGGATGGCATCCCCGGCGCCTTCAAGGGAGACGCTCCACCCCACCAGGATGATGGTCAGGACGAAAAGTATCGGCATGAACACGACACTTGCCCGTTCAATCCCGTGACGGATGTCGCGGAAACAGATGATCCAGCAGAGAACCCAGACCAGCAGGGTCGCGGCAACAATCGGCACCCTGACCCCGCCAAGCTCGGCGGCGGAATCGCTCAACTGGAGGAACTGGTTGAAGAAAAAGGCCTGGGTGTCCGTGCCCCAGGCAAGGTTAAAGGAATAGAACAGGTAATTGATACACCAGCCGATCACCACCGAGTAGTAGAGCATGATCCCGAACATGGCGACAACCGGCATCCACCAGCCGAGCCATTCGAAACTTCCGCGAATCCTGGCAAAACTGAGCGGTGACGACCCTTTCTCCCGGTGGCCGAGCCCATACTCGATGATCATGATCGGCATGCCGGCCACCAGCAGGGCCACCAGGTAGGGAACCAGAAAGGCGCCGCCGCCGTACTGGTGCGCCATATAACTGAACCGCCAGACATTGCCCAGTCCGATGGCCGAGCCGATGGCGGCCAGCAGGAAACCGGCGTTTGACTTCCAGTTGCTTCTCTCCTGTGCCATGTCCCCCCCAGATCGTTCAGATTGTCTGAAGATACCGCTATCCAACCATGGCGGATCCGGCCTTGGACGCCCCTTGCCAGGGCCGGTCTGCTGTTGCGCCGCCACCAGAAAACATTGACCAACAGTCGAACATTCGAGTTACGAACAAAAAACGAAGAAACAACTACTCCTGAAATCCAACAGATTCCACCAGGTCGATTACAGTCCGTTATCCGGGCAGCAGACCGGTTCGCAGGGCAACAAAGCAGATAAGAAAACCGAGTGCCACGGCCATTAAGCCCATCACCCGAAGTTGACCCGGGCGCATCAGGAGAAGCTGGGCCAGCCATTTCCGCATCGTCTCCGGAAAAGTCAGATAGGGCAGCCCCTCCAGGATAAAGACCACACCGATCAGGGTAAGCAGTAATTTCATAGCGCATCATCCTACCAAGAGTGACAGACGATTTCAACGATCACGCGGAGAGGTGGCACCCGTGCTCATCTACAAAAAAAGAGTGACGGCCGACTGCTTTCAGCCTAAAGTAGAAAAAGCTGCCCGTTAGCCGATCCAGGAGGTTGCCGGAAGATATGTGTTTATGTGTTCTTTCCCCGGTTTCTACCCGAACAACGGGGCCTGCCCGCCACAATCTCCATTGACTTTTCCGCGGGCGGAAATTAATAATAACCGCTCAAATCAAGCCATGCAGAGAAGCCGGTGGTCCGTCTTTGGGGCCGCCAACCAACAACCTTATACAGTGAGTACCCATGAGTGAATCGGACAGTTCAAGATACGCCGAGGCCGGTGTTGATATAGATAAGGGCAACGAGTTTGTCGACCAGGTTAAAAAAATCGCCGCCCGGACCTTCCGGCGGGGAGTCCTTACCGATATCGGCGGGTTCAGCGGCCTGTTTGCCATTGGCAACGACTATGAGGACCCTGTCCTGGTCTCCTCCACCGACGGTGTGGGCACCAAGCTGAACATCGCCAAACTCTGCAACAAGCATGACACCATCGGCATCGACCTGGTGGCGATGTGCGTCAACGATATTGCCGTGGGCGGGGCCCGCCCTCTCTTCTTCCTCGATTACCTGGCCATGGGCACCCTGGAAACAGGGATCGGCACGGATATCGTCACCGGGGTGGCCAAGGGCTGCGAGATTGCCAGATGTTCGCTCATCGGCGGCGAAACCGCGGAAATGCCCGGGCTCTACGCAACGGGCGACTATGATATCGCCGGGTTCGTGGTGGGGATCGCCGAGCGGGACAAGATCATCGACGGCTCTGAGATCAAGGTCGGCGACCGGATCATCGGCCTGGCCTCCACCGGGATCCACAGTAACGGCTATTCGCTGGTCCGGCAGATCTGCTTCAAGGAACTGGGCCTCACCGTGGACCAATATGTGGAAGAACTGGGCTGCATCCTGGGCGAGGAGTTGTTGAGACCGACCCGGATCTACAGCGAATCGATCCTCAACCTGATCAAGAACTACAAGGTCAGCGGCCTGGTCCACATCACCGGCGGCGGGCTGCTGGACAACATTCCCCGGATCCTGCCCCAGGGCAGCCGCGCCATCATCCGCACCGAGAGTTGGCCGGTATTGCCGATCTTCTCCTTCCTGCAGGACAAGGGCAATATCAATTCCCGGGAGATGTGCCGCACCTTCAACATGGGCATCGGGATGGTGGTTATCGTGAACGGGGATATTGTCGAGGATGCCATGCAGCATCTCACCGCCCTGGGCGAGACCCCCTACCTGATCGGGGAAATCGTGGTCCGCGGAACCGACGAGCAGGATGCCCCGGCGGTTGATATAGACTGCTAGCCGCCGCAGTCCGCTTCATCGCCCCTGATCTTGGCCAGGGCATGGGGCAGGGCTGCCAGCACCACTGCCAGATTCTCCCGCGCCGCCCGTTCACTGCCGGGCAGATTGATGATCAGGCAGGTCTTGCGGATTCCGGCCAGGCCCCGGGAAAGCATGGCATGCGGGGTCTTTTGCAGGCTGGCCCCACGCATGGCCTCGCTGATCCCGGGCACCTCGCGGTCCAATACCTTGCGGGTGGCCTCCGGGGTAACGTCCGACACCGCCACCCCGGTGCCGCCGGTGGTCACCACCAGATCAAGACCGAGGTGATCGACCCATTGGACAAGTGTTTCCCGGATGGTCTCTTCCCGGTCAGGGACAATGGCGGTGGCAATCACCGCCAGGCCCGTGGCTTCCAGCATCTCGACGATGGCCGGGCCGCTGCTGTCCCGCCGCTTGCCCTGGGACCCCTTGTCGCTCACAGTCAAAACCCCGCAGCATAAACCTTGCCGCGGGGTTTTTTCAGTTACATTCATCCGGATTATTCTCCAGAGGCTTATCTGGTTTCCTTGGCAGCCTCGATGATCTTCTCGGCCAGCGGGGCCGGCACCTCCTCGTAATGGGAGAAACTGACGCTGAAGGAACCGCGGCCGCCGGTCATGGAGGTAAGATCAGCCGCATATTTCTGCACCTCGGCCATGGGTACCTGGGCATTGATGATCTCATGCCTGGCACCGGAATCCATGCCCATCACCCGGCCGCGGCGGCTGTTCAAATCGCCCATCACATCACCGACGCAGTCCTCGGGGACATGGACGGAAAGATTCATTATCGGCTCCAGGAGTACCGGCCTGGCCTCGGCCACCGCCTTTTTAAAGGCCAGGGAGCCGGCAATCTTGAATGCCAGTTCCGAAGAATCCACCGCATGGAAAGAGCCGTCCACCAAGGTAATCCTGACATCGACCACCGGATATCCGGCGATCACCCCGCCGAGCATGGCCTCCTGGATACCTTTTTCCACTGCCGGGATATACTGCCTGGGAATCGCGCCGCCGACAATCTTGTCAACGAACTCAAAGCCGCCGCCCCGGGGCAGGGGCTCAAGTTCGATCCAGGTGTCGGCGAACTGACCGCGGCCGCCGCTCTGCTTCTTATGCTTGCCCTGGACCCGGGCCTTGCCCTTCAGGGTCTCCTTATAGGGCACCTTGGGCAGATGAAGCTCCATCTCCACCCCGAACTTGCGCTTGATCTTCTCGCCCACCACCTCGAGATGGACCTGGCCGACCCCGGAGATCAGGATCTCCTTGGTCTGGGCCTGGCGGGTGAGGCGCAGGGTCAGGTCTTCGTCCAGCATCTTGGTAATTGAGGCGAACAGCTTCTCCTCGTCCCCCTTTTTGCCGGATACCGCGTAGGAGATAACCGGCTCCATCGGCTCGAGCCGGTCATAGACAATGGGCGCGTTCTCATCACAGAGGGTATCGCCGGTCACGGTCTCCTTGAGCTTGGCCACCACCGCGATCATCCCCGGGCCGACGCTGTCAACCGGCTGCTGGCCCTTGCCTTCCTGGATGAAAAGCTGGCCGAAACGCTCGGCCGTCTCCCTGGAGCTGTTATAAAAACTGTCTCCGGACAGGGTGCCGGATATCACCTTGAAGATGGTCAGCCGGCCGGCATAGGGATCGGCCATGGTCTTGAACACCAGGGCTGAGAAGGGTTCGTCGGCCAGGGGTTTGCGCTCGATCAGCTCACCGGTCACCGGATCAATGCCGACCATGGCCGGCCGTTCGGAAGGGGCGGGCAGGAGATCGTTGATCATATCGAGAAGCAGCGCAGTGCCCTTGTTGGCAACGGCCACGCCGACGCAGACCGGAGACAGCGACCCGGCGGCAACCGCGGCCTTCAGGCCGGCAAAGGTATCCGCTTCGGTGAGTTCACCCTCTTCGAGAAATTTCTCGATCAGGTCGTCGTCGGTCTCAGCCACCTGCTCCATCAGGGACTCCCGGGCCACCTCCAGTTCGTCGGCCAACTCGGCCGGGACCTCGGTTTCAACAACCTTGCCGCTGCCCTCCTCAAAGAGATAGGCCTTGCGGCGAACGACATCCACCGCGCCCTTGAAACCAGCCTCCGCGCCGATGGGCAGATAGAGAACCACCGGGTTCAACGGCAGTGAACTTTTGATTTCCTTGATAACCTTTTCAAAATCGGCCCGTTCCCGGTCCATCTTATTGATAAAGATAATTGAGGGCAGGTTGCGCGCCTCAATGAAAGAGGCAAATTTTTCGGTCTGGTTTTTCACCCCCACCGCGGCGCCGATTATGAACAGGGCGCAGTCGGCAACCCGGGCCGCGAATTTTGCTTCATTGACAAAGTTGTCATCACCCGGGGTGTCGATCAAAAAGACCTGGTGCTTTTTCCAGGCATACTGGTGGGCGGAAGCGTTGATCGAGATTCCCCGCCTGACCTCTTCCGGCTCAAAATCCATGACCGACGAGCCCTCATCCACCCTGCCCTGCCGGCTGGTCTTGCCCGCGGCAAAAAGCATGGCCTCGGCGGTCGAGGTTTTTCCGCAGTTACCATGCCCCAGGATCACAACGTTTCTTATCAAGCTACTATCGTGCATGTCGCCTCCACAGCTCATGCCCCTGCCGGACCATCGCCCGAAGGGGGTTCATTGTCAGGATTAACCCGGAACAGCAAACCGCGTTCAGGGCAGATATGACAACCGACTCATCCATCGTCGCCCGCGGCCGCTCAACGCCGGCCGGGCAAGTGGGTTAAGTGGACAAAATAATGCATATTTGCAGAAGCCCCGGGCAAAGTCAAGCAAGAAACATTGTCATCTTTTACCCTGCCTGGTATGTTCCTGGCTTAATGAAACAAATGGTCCGAGATATCGCAACAGCACCCCCTGCCAGCGGACGCACGCTCCCGGTTGCAGCGCCCCTCCCCTTCTTCTATTCCCATGAATAAACCGTCCGTTGATACCGGCAGGATCGCCCGGGCCGCCTCCACCGTCAGTATCGCGGTGATGTGCAGCCGGGTCCTGGGGTTGATCCGGGAACAGGTGTTTGCCGGTCTGTTCGGGGCCGGGCTTGCCTATGACGCCTTTGTGGTGGCCTTCCGGATTCCCAACCTGCTCAGGGACCTGTTCGGCGAAGGGGCGCTCTCCGCCGCCTTTATCACCGTATTTACCGACTATGACACCAACAAGGGGAGCAGAAAAACCTGGCTGCTGGCCAGCAACGTCCTGGTCTTCTTTGCCATTGCCCTGAGCATCATCACCCTGATCGGCATCTTTTTCACCGACCATATCCTGATGCTCCTGGCCCCGGACTTCGCCCTGGTGGCCGACAAGATGGAGCTGACCGCGCGGCTCACCGTGATCATGTTCCCCTTTCTGATCTTTATCTCGCTGTCCGCCGTGGTGATGGGCATCCTCAACACCAAGGGCAAATTTTTCATCCCGGCGATGGCCTCCAGCTTCTTCAACCTGGGCTCGATTATCGGCGGCGTCGGCCTGGCCCTGCTCCTGCCCAGATTCGGGCAGCCGGCCATCGTCGGCATGGCCATCGGCACCCTGATCGGCGGCCTGCTCCAGTTCACCCTCCAGCTGCCCGCCCTGCGCCGCACCGGCTTCACCTTTACCCCCCGGCTCAACCTGGCCGATCCCGGACTCAGGCGGATCCTCCTGCTGATGGTACCGGCGGTCATCGGCCTTTCCGCCACCCAGATCAACATCTTTGTCAATACCAACTTTGCCGCATCCTGCGTCCAGGGCAGCGTCTCCTGGCTCAACTATGCCTTCCGCTTTGTTCAATTCCCCATCGGGGTGTTCGGGGTGGCCATTTCCATCGCCACCCTGCCGGTGATCTCGCGCCATGCCGCGCTCCGCGACATGACAAGCCTCAAGGCCACCTATGTTTCGGCCCTGACCCTGGCCTTCTGCCTGACCATCCCGGCCACCGTGGGCCTGATCATGCTGGCCGAACCGATCATCCGGCTCATCTACCAGCACGGGGCCTTCACCGCCCTTGACACGACCAGGACCGCCCAGGCCCTGGCCCTCTATGCGGTGGGCCTGTTCGCCTACGCCTCGGTCAAGATCATGGTCCCGGTCTTCTATGCCTTGAACGACACCAGATACCCGGTGATCGGCAGCTTTATCGCGGTGGGGGCCAACATCGTCGTCATCCTCCTGACCATTGACCGCTTCCAACACCAGGCCATCGCCCTTTCCACCTCCTGTGCCATGACCATCAACTTCCTCTTTTTGAGCATTGTTCTCCACCGGAAGGTGGGGGGCTACTCCCTGACCTATCTCCTCACCGGCCTGGGCAAGGTGCTGCTCGCCGCCGCGGTCATGGCCGGGTTTCTCTTCTTCATGGGCAAGGGTCTGGCCGGCTGGCTGGACGGCGGGATTCTCACGCAGGGGGCAGCGCTACTCCTCCTGGTCATCGGCGGGGCCGGGGTCTACGGCGTAATTCTGCACCGGCTCCGGCTGGATGAACTCCAATTGATCACCGGCAATATTCGAGCACACTTCAGCGGACAGAAAACAGAGGACAGAGGACAGTAGGCAGTGGACGGATGACAGTCAGGAGTTTTCCCTCAGTGCTTGTTTCAATCCAGCAAAATAATGCAATATTAACAGGTTAAGGCTTATACACCCTGTAAGACCCGTAACCGTTCACCAGGGGCTACAGATTTACGGAACCCAGCGGCCGGTAAGCGTTTACCAGGGCCACGGATTCGTGCAAGCAGGCCGGCGAATCCATAGTATGCCTATGTGAGCCGGCCTGATCGTGCGAAGATGGGGTGCTGAATATCTTACAGGGCTTTAACCTGGTTTGGGTGCCAGTAATCTTTAAAAGCTATACCACTGCCAGCCAAATATTGCGGACAAGGTCACCGTATAGGCGATGAGGGCGTAATACCATCGACCGGCAAACTTGGGGGTTTTAATCGGGGCTACATTCAAAGCGGCCAGCAGCATAAGCAGGATATAGATAAAAATAGAAAAAGCAGTGTGGCTGATTAATCCATTAAACAGAAAAGCAAAGACCAGGATGATGATGTTATTGTCCAGCGCCAGTCCCATGTAGGTCGACCCGTCAACCAGGCCGAAGACATTGAAATAGCTGAGCCGGAGTACCCCGGTCGCTACGATAATAAAGGCTCCGGGCAGGAACCAGGGACTGAAATGTCCGTAGCTTAACAGGACAATGGCCGGGCAAATGCTGAAGCTGACAATGTCGATCAGGGAATCGAGCTGTCCCCCGAACTCCCGCTGTTTATCGTTCCGCCCTTTCAGGCGCCGGGCGATAAGGCCATCACTCCAGTCAAAGAATACCGCCCAGATCAGGCCGATCATTGCGGCTGGGAAGATGCCCAGGAGCGCATAATAAATAGCGACAACCGCGCATAGAAGCCCTGCCAGAGAACATATGTTAGGCAGGTCTTTGGCAAAAGAGAGTATGGAAGCGGGCGAATCTGATGAATGTGGGGCTGCCATTATTCCCTCTCCGGACCAATAACGTCGCGTAATGCTTCAGCCAGGCCCAGGTTTTCAGGCTGGGTGCGGCTGGCTATGCGGAGATAACGGTCGGATTCCGGCATTGTCTTGCCCTGACAGTGTTTTATGTAGATATTATGCTTAACAAACAGCTTTTCGGTTACTTCCGGACCGGATGCGGCATGATCGGGCAGACGGCAGAAAATATAATTGGCCTCAGGCTGGTAGACGGTCATTCCCTGGACCGCTTTGAGTTGCTTGTAAAAATGGTCGCGATCAGCCTTGACCCTGCTGCAGCTATCAATAAACTGCTGACGGTACTGCGGGGCAAGACGCAGGAATTCTTCCGCAAAGCCATTAATATTCCAGATATGGAGCCCTTGCCGGACTTTTGCCGCAAAGTCAGGGTTGGCGGTGAGCATGTAACCGATCCGGATGCCGCAGATGCCATAGGCCTTGCTCATGCTTTTGAAAATTGCCAGGTTCGAAAAATTATCAATCTCTTTTTCAAGGGTTTCCTGGTCGCGGTTTCTGACAAAATCAATAAAAGATTCATCAACGATGAGCATACAGTCGTGGTCTGCCAGTTTCTTCAACAAACGGATAAGTTCAGCCTTCGGGACCAGCAACGAGGTGGGATTATTCGGGGTGACCACCACTGCCAAACCTGCCTTGCAACGGATGGCCTCTGCAGCGAATTTGTCCACATCCAACTGAAAGGAGGGTGACTCAAGGGCAAACTCAACTACATTTCCAGTAAGCGCCGCATTGGCGTATTCATTGAACGACGGAACCGGCACAATCAATTTGCGGCCCATCCCGGCGATAATCTTGATAAGCTCTGCCGCCCCATTGCCCACTACAATCCGCTCCGGCGGCTGGGCGATCAGGTCGCCCATCAGGCCGGCCAGGTCTTTCTGGGCAACGGGATAGCTTAATACCAACTGATGGATGTGCCTGGTAATATGGGTAAAAAAATCCTCCGGCGGAAAATAGAGGTTATAGAGATAGTTATGATCGATGAAATCATGACGCCAATAGCCGCCATGCTGACTGGAAATAAATTCATAACGCTGTTGAGCGGTAGAGGCTTTATTTGTCATTTCTCAGTATTTTTTATCAATGGATTACAGTGGTAACGTCGAAGCTGACATCTTTGGCAACGGACACCTTTATGCCGGGATGACGGCGGGGAGCCCTGTTAATTCTGCCAATGACAGGTGGCCGGTGATGGAGACCGAGTACCTGTTCAGCTGCTCTGAGATCAGCAATGGTGTCAATCTCATACCAGTGGTTGATATCAAAGAAAACCGGCTTAAAAGAGAGACAGCCCTCGTTGACCATATCCGCGAAAACAGTCTCATAGTAGCCATTCACCATATTATTTGAAATATGCTGGTCCAATCTTTCCCGGAGCAGTTGCCAGGTTGTGGTGGAAAGACTGTAAATATTGACGGTCTTGTAATGGGTATCATCATTTTTATGCGCGCCGCAATAAAATGCCTTGATCTCCTGGCGGCTATTGATTGTCACCGTGGTGCCGGTCATCCAGGGCCGCAATCCGGCCACTGCGATTCGATCAGGATAGAGCATATCCTTAAGCATTTCCGGGTCGAAAACAAGATCGCTCTCAATCAGCAGAAACGGTTCATCTATTGCCTCCCTGGCAAGCCATAAGGAATAAATATTGTTGGTTGTTCTGTATAACGTACTGGTTATATAAGTAATTTCCATTCCCCCGGCCCGAGTTCCAAGAAAACTACGAATACAGTCAGCTTGATGCCCGACAACTACGACCAGCCGCTTGAAATTATGTACCTTAAGGGAGTGGATCAACCTCTCAAGAATAGATATTTCATTGACCGGAACAAGGCATTTGGGCGTCATGTCGGTCAAAGGAGAAAGACGGCTGCCCGTACCTGCAGCCAACAGCAGAGCCGTGCTTACCTGTTCATTCGCAAGACCGGGATAAACAGTCCTGTTCTTCATTTATATTCCCTCCGAAATTATAACCAGACCATGACAGCAACACGGTGCGGTTTAGATCCTCTGTCTGAAACATCTACGCATAAGCGTGTATGTGGTGAGTTGCTCGAGTTGCGCCCATAGACTTTATTGGAACTGTAGAGGATTTTATCCAGCTCCGCTGGGTTAGGGTGTTAGCGATTATTTTCTGCCTTCTGCCTTTGGAAAACGAGATGAAGGAAGAGCCCAAAAAAATGAAAGGTCCAAAGAACTGATAGCAGGGACAAACGCAAGAGATCGGCGGCAAAAAGGCAATCAAATAACATGGATCCAGGCGGCCAACTTCGCGAGAGAACAGTAAATTGTATCATGACATCCTCAGATGGTCAAGGTGTATTCGGTGCCTGTGAGAGCTTACCCTTTACCTGCTATTTCAAAGAGCAGAAGCCCGACGACCTGGCATGGATTCGTCAGGCGGACCAGAAATGACCCCCTGTGAGGACTTACGGTTTATATGAAAGTCGTGCCGGACGAAGCTCGCTGTCCGGGGAGATTATATGGTGCAAGGCACCTGGGGCGCATCGATTCTCGCTTTTCTCGGCATTCGAAATGTAGATCAGAAGAGAACGTAAATGACAAGAAAAGAATTATTTCACGAAGGTAAACATTCAGTACCCCCCCTCCTGTCGGGAAAGGGGTCTTCTTCTACCAACGGCCGCTCCATTGAGAAGGGCCGGCTGTTCATAAACAGGCTATCAAGCAGGAACTCGCTTCGCCGCGGCGGCGA
>JAKITW010000012.1 GCA_021647905.1 Desulfobacterales bacterium
TCGATTGTGGCCTTGATCGGCTCGAAATCCACCAACCAGGCTTTAAAAATGGCCTGGGCGATTTGCTCCAAAGTCTGGTTGATCTGGCGGTTGAGTTCGATTTTGTCATCAATGGAACACAATATATCGACTATCGTGTCTTGTTCTTTTCTATTGGGAAGCAAGACCTTTACATTGGAAAAATGTCCTTTATTTAATATTGGCGTCGCTGATCCACTGGCTATACCTTTTAACTCATCCTGTCGTGTTGAAAGATTGTAATAAACAAATTCTGCATTAAATTTTTCTTCATCAACAATTATGGTATTTATTTGCTGATTGGTAACACTCGGCTTTGCAACCATGACGACCTTACCCATATCTGATCCTATACACGAAACCGCAACACCGCGAGGGGGAACAAGACTATTTTTAACAGCACCTAATCCGCTTTCCGACAAATATCTCTCCGTAGTATCACTCCATTTCCTGCCATCCATATCTCTTGGCGTAATAAATGGGGTATCCCCACCATAAGCGTCTTTTATTTTTCCTGGCGGGGTCTTGCCGGTCTTTATCTCGCCTAAAGCACTTAAACAGTACTCCATCCAATCAGATGCCATACCCTAACCCCGCCAAGTTCTGCTTGATCTGTTCTTCCAGCTTGTCACTATCGGCAAACTGTTCCTTGAGCTGGGCTGTCAATCGGGCCATCTTTTCGGCAAAAGGTTCGCCGTCGTCCTCTTCCTCCGGTGCTCCCACATATCGACCAGGAGTGAGCACATAATCGTGTTGTTTTATTTCGTCTATATTTACAGACTTCCATAGCCCGGCCAGATCAGCATATCCTTCGCCTCTTTGCCAGTTATGATAAGTAATGGCGAATTCCTTGATCTCATCAGCGGTAAAGTCACGCAAAACCCGGTCTTTCATATATCCCATGCTGCGGACATCCATGAAAAGGACTTCACTGGTCCGGTCGCGGAGACCATTTCTCTTTTTTTTGTTTCTGGTTAGAAACCAGATGCAGGCTGGAATCTGGGTATTGGTGAAAAGCTGACCGGGCAGGGCCACCATGCACTCCACCAGGTCATTTTCAATCAGGGCCTTTCGTATCTGTCCTTCATTGTTGGTATTGGAACTCATGGAACCATTGGCCAGCAGCAGGGCCATGGAACCGTTGGGTGCCAGGTGGTAGAGCATGTGCTGCAGCCAGGCAAAGTTGGCATTGTTGGTCGGCGGTTTGCCATATTGCCAGCGCGGGTCGTCGTCGCTGACCCCGGTATCCCATTCCTTCATATTAAAGGGAGGATTGGCCATGATGAAGTTGGCCCTGAGATCCGGGTGCTGGTCATTGGTAAAAGTGTTGGCCGGTTCCTTGCCGAAGTTGAACTCGATACCGCGAATCACCATGTTCATGGCAGCGAGCTGCCAGGTGGTGTGGTTGTATTCCTGGCCGTAGATGGAGACATCGCCCAGCCTGCCGCCATGGCCCTTGATGAATTTTTCGCTCTGCACAAAAAAGCCGCCCGAGCCCATGGCCGGATCGTATACCCTGCCCTTGAAAGGCTGGAGCATCTCGACAATCAAGGTGACGATCGACTTGGGCGTATAGAACTGGCCGCCTTTCTTGCCTTCAGCCAGGGCGAACTGGCCAAGAAAATATTCATACACATGGCCGAGGATGTCCTTGGCATGCAGTGATTTATGTTCAAAGGGGATAGTGGCGATCTGATCGATCAACTCGCCGAGCTTGGCCTGGTCGATCTGCAAACGGCCATACTGTTTGTTGAGGATCCCTTTGAGTTTGGGATTGTCCTTTTCAATGGCATCCAAGGCGTCGTCGATCAACCGACCCACACTGCGAAAAATGTATGTGCGTTTTTTGCCGTTGGTAATCTCGATCTCAGTTCCCGGCGCCAACTTCGAATTATCCTGCAGGGTCTGCCAGCGGGCCAGTTCAGGCACCCAGAAGACATTCTTCTCGGTGTAGTAGTCGCGAATTTCCAGTTCATCGTTGATCTCGTCCTGGTATTCCTCCGGCGAGTCGTAGTCGTCCGGATCGAGAAAATATTCATGGCCCGGGTCCTCGAACTGCTCGAACAACTCCTGCCGGCGCATCTCAAAGGCATCTGACACATACTTGATAAACAACAGGCCCAACACCGCATGCTTGTATTGGGCCGCATCCAGGGTGGAGCGCAGTTTGTCCGCCGCGGTCCACAACTTCTTTTCAAGATCGTTTAGAAATTTCTGCTCTTCTTGCTGTGTCATTAATTTCAACCTTACTAAATGAAAACCGGATTTCCGCGTCATCCGGATATAGAACTCTCGTTCCTGCGGGTCTTTGCAGCGCTGAAGGATGGTTAGGTTGTGGGTCCAGCCGATTTGCGCAACCAGTGGTTGCACTTTTGGCAGGTCGCAATACGCGAGGTATAATTCCCGCATGTAGAAGACATTCCTGCGGGAATAACCGCTCACGCCGGGAAATTCGCGGCGAAGGTCCGCTGCCAATTGCCTTATCTTTCTTGACCGTCACGCCGCCTTTACGAAAAAAAGCCTCTATTCGAGTTTTGTTTTGTATGGATCAGCACCTGCTTTCGGCATTCCATTCCCTTGTTTTCTTTTCTTCCTCACCGTTCCATCAAATCCCGGGCAACCGGTGTTTTCCGCGTGTTCCCTTGACAGGGGATAATTCCTGCAATGTTCGGGTTTCATGTCCTGGATGCGGCAGATATATTTATTTTTTCCAGGCAACTTACGCAGCCAGGGACACCTGGCAACATCATCACCGGTCGTTGGACTGACCCAGATGTCATATACTTGATGGCCTTCACCGATAGATATGACGTCAACCCATGCCAGAATATCAGCGCGATCATTCTCTTCCCAGCGCCGAATATCCTCTTCGGTGGCGCATACATCAATCGCTCCCGAGAGATTCAGGCAACAATGGCCGCATTGTTTGCAGTTAAAGTCTGCCAAGGGCATATTGTTTTACCATGTTTAACGAGATATTCTAACCCGGCGGAGTTGGATAAGACCCTTTACGGCCCAGAGATCATCAGAGGGTTGGTTGCCCTTGTCGCAAGATACACGCTTTTTCGTAGATCTTTAGGACAAAGGGTCTAATGAATTGTCCCCTCACTCATATCCCATACCAATCCCTGCCAGCCGTCGATAAGGCCCTCGTCCCCGCATTCAGGGCAGAACCAGTGAATCCGGTCGTCCATCTCAAGCTGGATTTTCAATCTGCCCTTGCACGGTTTTCTTTTCGGCCGCCGCCAGCATTTCGGCGCCTCTCCCACCGACAGACCGCGGTCGCGTGACGTTATCCAGGTTATGATCTCCGCCAGCTTTTTCACCTTCAACCTCAGCTGCGGGAGAGCCGGGCCGTCCTGCTGTTCGTTCAACCAGTGTCTTATGTCAATCACCCACATACGCAATCCCCAACCCAAAACCAGTACCTGTTTCGCTCAGCCGATATCTCTGCTGGAGTAAATTATCCAACTACCTTCCAAGATAGCGCTCTGGTAGCGCTCTGGGGTCTGGCTTGACTTGTTGACATTTGATGCTTCGGACCCCGGCACGGAACGTATTTTGGCGCCGTGCATATTCTTTACGGTTCCTTCAAGTATTTCGTGATATGATTATCATGTTAGTACCACGTTTATTGCCATATTAATGTGGTCATTACCTTAATTCCCCGGCAATTCGACGCCAGCGGGCGTCCCGGCCACGTCCCAAAATCTCCAGCTTGCCTTGCTTGCGCCAACTGTTCATCACCCTGCGGATCATTTCGCGACTTACATTAGGACAGAGCTGTTCAATCTCGGCGATTCCAAACGGCCTTGTCATGCTGCGCAGGGCATACTCCACAATCTCGGTCTTGGCGCCACGCGGACTTTTGGTCCGGCCCACTCTTTCCTCAAACTCCTTATAGACCACCTTAAGAATCGACAACAGATAATTCACGTAGGGCCAGGGATCATGGCGGCCTTCGCGCCAGTGGATGGAACTTTGCGCCAGGGTTTCATAGTACCTCTCCTTATTCTGCTCGATGATCCGTTCGATGCTGATAAAACGACCCGCCTCGAAGCCGAGATGATAGCACTGCAACAGCAGGAGCAGCCTGGAAACCCGGCCGTTGCCGTCCCGGAAAGGATGAATGCAGAGAAAATCGAGATTAAAGGCAGCCATGGCCACCAGCGGATGCACCCAGCGTTCCTCCAAGCACCGGTCCCAAAGATCGAGCAACTCGCGCATGGCGGCCGGCGTGTCCGCCGCCGCGACCGTCTTGAAGCGGACTCTTGATCTGCCGTCGGCAAACCTCTCAATGATATCGCTTTCCTTTTCCTTATATTTGCCGGCATCCCAGATATCGCCGCGGGTCAACCGGTGCAGTTCGCATATGGTCTCCTCGGAAAGAGGCAGGGAGTCACCCTGTTCGTGAATGAGATTCAGGGCGTTGCGGTATCCCCGGACTTCCTCTTCGTCCCGGTCCTGGAGCGGAGCCTGACCGAGAACAATCGATTGAACCCGGGCCTGTTCAACCTGAACGCCCTCAATCCGGTTGGAGGAAACCGCGCTTTCGATCAAGGCGTGTTCGCGCAACGCTTTCAGTTTCTGTGGGGCCTGACGGAAAAAAAGCTCCTGCCGGCCCCGGGCTTCCGACAGATCACCGATGTACCATGCGCTAGCCGCGGGTATGGTCCGTGGTTTTGCAGCGAATTTTCTAAGGGTCATCATCATAGAAACTCCGTTATTGACTACGTTGACAAACGAACGGAAAACCGGGACAGAACTTTTTTCTCTGGCCGACGACGGAAAATTGGTCGGGCGTCGGTACTCTTGAATATTGAGGAAAAACCCAACAAATAAAATTAGGTGACTACCCTTGCCCCTCTCGCCATTACCGCAAGGCAATTGCCCCGTGCGGGCAGTGGTTGCGGCAGAGGCCGCAGCCGTAGCATTTATCCGGATCGACCACGGCGACCGTGTTGACGCCTTCTGTACGGCCGGCAATGGCAACGAACCGGCAGCTCTCGGCACAGAGGCCGCAGCCGTCGCAAAGAGTTGGGTCCACCCGGGCCTTGTATTCGCCCGGGGCCAGGGTCTCAACCTGCATCGCGATGGTGCGCAGGCCCAGGCATGCATGGCTGGTGCAGTTGCAGATCGCCCCGATAAAGGGGGTGATCATGGTCCAGATGGTGTGTATCGCCCCCTCTTCCTCCAGGGCCTCCATCTGGGCCATGGCCTTGGCCGGACTCACCGTTTCGAAGCCCTTGTCCAACGCCTTGCCGAAATAGCTCATGTCCAGATCCCGGTGCCAGGTCTCCGGCGAATAGCTCACCGAATAGCAGCAACGTTTTTCCGTCCGGTCAACGGCCCAGCGGCAGGCGCAGGGCATCCGCACCACGGTGGCGGCCTGGCCGACGATGGCCTTGACATCCTCCAGGGGCACCACCTGGCCGAAATGCTCCTCCCGGGCCTTTTCCTCCATGGCCCGGACCAGGCGGGCCGGCAGTTTTTTTTTCTTGCGATAAATGGTCTCCAGCCGGCCGAGGCTGACAATTCCCTCGCCGATGGTCGACTGGAGAAAGCTTGAGATATATTGGCGGCGCCTGAGATCGGCAATCAGGTCGCGGGCGTAATTCCTGGCGTTCTTGTACCAGATCGCCCCGTCGCCGTGTTTTGTACAGAATTCACACATGTTTTTTCCTGATTCTTTTGCTGTTTTTGCGGCACCGTTCCAATTCCGGAGAGATTACGAGGTCAGGCGGAAGCCCTGCTCCAGCATCTCCAGCATGGTCAGGGTGATGATCCTGAACTCGGTGCAGCCAACGGGTATAAACCAGGAGCCGGCAAGGCTGGACAGATAGGTCCGCCGCTCCAGGGCCGTATGTCGAGCCGGGAAGGGGGCTGGGGGAGATTCCTCAGTCAGAATTTGCCGGCACCATGGCGTAGTTACAGGTATTCGATGCGGTTGGATTCAGTCATTCCCCGGCCCTTTTTCGTCATCCCACAAATCTCGATACCCGGTATCAGGTCGGCAGTCCCTTTTGCCGGACAGCCTTCCAGAGGTTGCGCCGCCTTTTGTGCTCCGTCTTCCAGTTGGACAGAATGCGGTTGAAAAAATCCCTGTCAATATCATGAACCGCGGCCAGCCACAGGGCGTGGACATCATAATTGGATTTTTCAGCCGATTCCGGAGCAGGGATGAATTTATCAATGTCATGTTGCCAGGCGCTAAGAATATCGTCCAGTAATTCTTCCGCCTTGAATTTTCTAAGCCAGGCATGGCGGATTTTCTTGTTTTTGCCACCGCCATAAACCAGGCTGTTGACTGCCTGGCGCAGATTTGCATAACGGCCGGCAGCACCGGCTATTTGCAAAATATCGTCTGTCAGCAGGCAATAGCTTTTCACCTGGTAATTATCCGCTAATATTTCCCTAGGCTTCAGGCTGCTGCCAAGGCTGTGCAACCAGTTCCCGACCCGGTCGTGGAAATATTCGCGGTTTTCTTGGTTTATACCGGTTTTCAGCAAAAAGAAGAGCCAGTCAGGGGTGGTATTGCTCAGGCGGCCGAAACCGAGGCCCAGGGTAACGGTTACCGTGTACTCCATCCACTGTCGGCACAGTCCCCGGATCACCTGCTCAGCGGGAGAGGCGGAAAAATCACGGACCAGAGCGGCGATCCGGTCCCAGGCATGCGGATCATGGTAAACGGCCAGTTGAAACGCCAGGGCGGCCTTCAGAACATGCTTTTCTTCTTTCCCGGCAATATCCAGCCAATGATCGAATACTGAGCAGAGTTCCGTATCTGCATTACCGTATCCGTAACAAAGCCTGTTGATGAGAAGAACTTTTTCCGGGTCCCAACTTTTCTGCCCTCTCCTGCCGAGATAACTCTTGAAAACTTGTTTGATGATTTCCTCAGCCCCGGCCCGGTCTCCTTTCATGAGCCGGTCTTCGATAACCGGCAGACCATAATGCCAGTCCCGGGCAAGAAGCTTCCCGCAATCCTTGAGATAAGTATCCTGGTTGAAACACTTTGCCAGGGCATGATACACGTGATGCCAGCCGGACCATGGCGAGGCCAATCGTTCTTGCCAGAAAGAACGGCCGCGATTTTCAGTTATGAATTCATAGATCTCCTGCTTTTGCTCCGAAGAAAAGTCATCCAGGAAATCGATAAAGGCCTTTGTATCCAGCAGGCAGCGCCATCCCGCCTCAAGGTCGGCCAACCTGTCGGCAAAAGAAGCGGCTGAATCGGCGTGCAGCTTTTCCCAGGTCAGCAGGCAGCGGGTGAATACAGGCCCCACATAGATCTCTTCATGGTCAAAATCACACATCCATTCCGGGTAACTCTTGATATTGTCTTCTATTTCATCTATCGCCCCCGCGAAAATCTCCAGGTCTTCCTCGCCGGTGTTGTGGATTGTATCAAGCAACGGCAGCATTTTTTCCGCAACCTCATCAAGGTCATCGGCCAGGGAGCCGCAATCGAAACAAGGCGGTTCCCAATGGACATCCTGATAAGCATAGCGGCCTTCCTCGTCACCAACTTCAATGACCAGGTTATGCCATTGATTCCAGAGCTGATGCCAGATTTCCAGATACTTGGCGGTTGACGGCCGTCCCTCTTTTTTCTTCTTTTTCTTGTCGCCTTTTTTAAGGTAACCGTTCACCGGGGGTACGGATTTATGGTAATCTCATGCCCGTAAGCGTTCACCAGTGGCTTAGATTCGTTCATTTGGGACTGCGAAGCATACTGGTGCTATTCGAGCAGGCCAAAATGGGCGAAGATGAGGTGCTGGTGAACGCTTACTTTTTAAGTATGTTGCGCACGGTCGTTGCAATATCGGCTTGCAGGCCGCCCAAGACATCTTGCCGCTGAGATTCGGACAGAGTTGATATACAGGCCGAAAGCAGGCGGGCGGTCTGCTCGTCAGTCAGGAAATTCATTATTTTCTTGCCAATTTCTTGCTTGCTCATATCAATCCCTGCGTAAACATTCAGTAAACCCCCTCCTATCGGGTTTTTGATTGCTGACGGTCCAGACAAAAAAAGGACCGTAACCCTTTTCAGGATTACAGCCCCTTTTATGAAAATGGTGCCGAAGGCCGGACTCGAACCGGCACGGGCGTGGCCCACTACCCCCTCAAGATAGCGTGTCTACCAGTTCCACCACTTCGGCACACAACTTGAAACTACTCAGCTGTTTTCCCTCCGGAGTCGCTCGGTATCTCCGCCGGCGGCAGGGCAGGCTGTGCCGGGGCCTGGGTGGACATGGGCACGGCGGTGGGGGCAAAACCGCTCATCACCGATCCGGTGCTCCGGTTGGCCGAAAGATAGGCCAGGGAAATGGAGGTCATCATGAAGATAACCGCGGCAGCGGTGGTGATCTTGTTCATCAACGGCACCGGTCCCTCGGAACCGAAAAGGGACTCGCCGCCGCCACCGCCGAAGGTGGCGCCCACATCGGCGCCCTTGCCTTGCTGGAGGAGGACAATTGCCACCAGAAAAACACAGACAGCAACATGAATGATAATCAGGATGGTTTCCATTTATTATTTATACCGTAGAAAAGGAGATGATCCGGATAAAGGAATCAGCGTCAAGGGCCGCACCGCCCACCAGGACCCCGTCTATATCCTCCTGACTCATCAGGCTATCGATATTATCCGGTTTAACCGAGCCACCATACAATATTCTCATTTGACCGGCAATAGTTTTCTCGTAGAGTTCGCCCACCACCTGCCGGATAAAAACATGGACCGTTTGCGCCTGCTCTTTGGTTGCGGTCTTGCCGGTACCAATGGCCCAGACCGGTTCATAGGCGATCACCAGTTCCGTGGCCCCGGACGGGTCCACCCCGGCCAGCCCGGCCCGCAACTGGCCTTCCAGGACCGCCGTGGTGCTGCCGGCCTCCCGCTGGGCAAGGGTCTCGCCAATGCATAATACCGGGGTAATCCCTGCGGCCAGGGCCCCGAGAATCCGTTTGTTGATCATCGCGTTGTTTTCGCCAAAGAGGTGACGCCGCTCGGAATGACCGATGATGGCGGCGGAGCCGCCCACGTCCCTGAGCATTGCCGGTGAGATCTCACCGGTAAAGGCGCCTGACTCCTGCCAGTGAATGTTCTGCGCGGCCAGCATCACCCCGGAGCCGGCCAGGACCTCGGCCACGGCGACCAGGGCCGTGCAGGGCGGCGCCACCATCACATCCCGGTCGCCGACCTTCCGGCTTGCCTCGGCCACGGCCGCGGCCAGTTCCCTGGCCCCGGCAATTGTTTTATGCATCTTCCAGTTGCCGGCGATCAGCGGTCTTCGCATCATTTTTACCCCACTTCAACGGTTGTTGTTTCGTACAAGTTCACCAGCACCTCATCTTTGCCTGTTCTGGCCTCCTCACATCTGCCAAGGATCGGTTCGGATTTCATCCGGACGGCCCATATTTTATTGTTTGGCCTTCAGGGCGGCCACCCCGGGCAGCTCCTTGCCCTCCATCAGCATCAGAAAGGCGCCGCCGCCGGTTGAAATATAGGAGATATTGTTGGACTCTCCGGCCCGGTGTACGGCCACATCGGTATCCCCGCCCCCGACGATGGTCAGGGCGTGGGAGGCGGCCACCTTGCGGACCATGGCCATGGTGCCCCGGGAAAAGGCATCAATCTCAAAGGCCCCCATGGGTCCGTTCCAGATAATGGTCCGCGCATTGTCCAGGGCCTCGCCAAAGAGCAGGGTGGAGGCCGGGCCGATGTCGAGAACCATCCAGTTCTCAGGCACCTCCTGGATGGTGGTGGTCTTGATTTCGGCCTTGGCATCGAATTGCTCGGCCACAATACAGTCCACCGGCAGATAGAGCTTCACTCCATGTTCCCGGGCCTTGTCGAGCAGTTCCCGGGCCGTGTCAAGGAGGTCTTCTTCAATTCTGGACCGGCCCACCTCATAGCCCATGCTTTTGATAAAGGTATTGGCCATGGCCCCGCCGATGATCATCTTGTCGACCCGGTCAAGCAGGTTGCGCAACGCCCCCAGTTTGCTGGAGACCTTGGCCCCGCCGATGATCGCCACCAGCGGCCGGCGGGGGTCGCTCACCGACCGGTGAAAATAATCCATCTCCTTCTGGAGCAGGAAACCGGCCCCGCACTTGTCCATCTGCTCGACCACCCCCACGGTGGAGGCATGGGTCCGGTGGGCAACGGCAAAGGCGTCGTTTATGAATATATCGGCCAGCCCGGCAAGCTGGCGGGCAAACTCCGGATCATTGTCCTGCTCCTCCTTATGAAAACGGAGGTTCTCCAGGAGAAGTACATCGCCGGGCCGCATCCGGGCCACCATCTCCCGGACCTCGGGGCCGATACAGTCAGGGGCCATCCGCACCTCCTTGTCGATCAACCTGGAGAGCCGCTTGGCCACCGGCGCCAGGCTGTATCTCTCCGACCGCTGCCCCTTGGGTCGGCCGAGGTGAGAACAGATAATGATCTTTGCCTGCTCGTCCAAGGCGTAATTGATGGTCGGCAGCACCCCGCGAATCCGGATATCGTCGGTGATGTTTCCCTGCTCATCCATGGGCACATTGAAATCCACCCGAATAAGCACCCTCTTTTCCCGGATATCCAGGTCCCTGATGTTTTTCATTGCTGCCCCTGTTCTGTTTGATGTAATAAAAGTGTCGGCTGGCCGCGTTTGTCCCGGATGGGCCTAATGGCGATATCCAAAAGATATGGCGCCGGGTTACACCATCCTGTCCGCCACCGAGACGACCAGATCGCCGAGCATATTGGCGTAGCTGCCCAGTTCGTTATCGTACCAGCCGTAGATCACCGCCTGGGTTACCGGCACGTCGATCACCTGGCCTCCTTCGCAGCCGACCACCTTGGCCTTGTCCAGGTTGACCCGGATATTGGCGGTGCGGGTATGGGTCTCGGTTGCCTCGATCACCGTGGCGGCCTTGGGCGTGCCGATGATGTCCGAAGAGACGTTCTGTTCCTCGCTGTAGCCCAGGTACTGGTTCTGATTCGCATACTCCCTGTACACCGAGTTGATCAACCTTCGCTTGATCGGACTGGCGAGATCATCCTGCAGGTTCAGCACCAGGATGATCAACGAACCGGTGGAGGTGGGGATCCGCACCGACTCGGCGATAAAGCCGATATTCTTCATCTCCGGGATCACCAGGCCCAGGGCCCGGGCCGCACCGGTGGTGGTAAGAATGATATTGTTGAAGATCGACCGGTTCTTGCGCAGATCGTGGCTGCCGGCGCCCGGCAGCCGGTCCAGGACCTGCTGGCTGCCGGTGGCCGCATGCACGGTCATCACCGAGGCGCTCAAGAAATTGTCCGCCCCGAAGTGGTCCATCAGCGGCTTGATCATGTAGGACAGGCAGGTGGTGGTACAGGAGGCAGCGGAAATCAAATGGTGCCGGCTCGGATCATAATCGTCGTCATTGATCCCCATCACCGTGGTCACCGCATCCTTCGGCATCTCCATTCCCTGGGCCTTGATCTTGAACGGTGCCGACAGCATCACCTTTTCCGCCCCGGCGGCGAGATGACCGCGCAAAGCGCCCCGGGCCGCATCCGCCTCGGCAGTGGGATCGTTAAACACGCCGGTGGTATCCACCACCAGGCGCACGTCGTTGTCCCGCCACCTGATATCCATGGGGTTGCGCGCCTCCCGCAGGATCGTAACCGGGACCCCGTTAATGGTCATGGTGCCCTGGTCCTCGTTCAAGTTCTCAATGACCCGGGGGCTGTTATGTCCATGAAGATAGTTGCTCAACCGGCCATAACTGCTGTCCCGCTCAATGGCGGCGGCCAGGTCTTCAAGACTTCTGCCCACCGCGCGGCCGATATTGCAAACCAGTCCGGAAAAATGCTTCCGGGAAACATGATGCCAAAGCGATAACTTGCCGATCCGGCCCAGTCCGTTCACTCCAAGTTTCATCGAAACGAATCTCCTTATTCAGTTCTGGCTCTACCGGCGCTGATCTCTTGAAGAAAGACCCTGCCGACGTTGATATTAACGTAACCGTTCACCGGGGGTACGGATTTACGGTAAACTCATGCCCGTAAGCGTTTACCAGTGGCTTAGATTCGTTCATTCGGGACTGCGAAGCATACTGGTGCTATTCGAGCAGGCCAGAATGGGCGAAGATGAGGTGCTGGTGAACGCTTACATATTAACAAAGCGAGCCGGCCAGCAACGGCCGTAACTCCAACATGCTGTTACTTCACGAAAAGTCAAGAAAGAAACAGGAACCTGGCCCACCAGGGCCGGATAAGACCCTCTACGGTCCGAACCGGGGTGATAGCCTCTTCGACCGGTTCGTCACCTATACACTTTTACATAGATGTTTAGGCCAGAGGGTCTAGCCCGGCGATGCCGGATAAGACCCTCTACGGTCCGAACCGGGGTGATAGCCTCTTCGACCGGTTCGTCACCTATACACTTTTACATAGATGTTTAGGCCAGAGGGTCTAAAATTATATGCCAAGGGCTGGCTGACATGCAAGAAAAACTTTCCGCCCGGCGCGTTCTTTCCCGGGAATTTTCACGCATTTTGTCTTGACAGAAACCATGTTACCAGCCATATTTATGTGTTTTTCGTTCCGATTCAGTCCTTAATCCAGATGGGTGGTCACCACGTCAAGTGCCCACCCATAATATATTGACTAGCCAGAGTTTCAGGAGAAAAACCATGCCCAATTACCTGTTTACTTCAGAGTCTGTTTCCGAAGGCCATCCCGACAAGGTGGCCGACCAGATATCAGACGCCATTCTTGATGCGATCATGACCCAGGATACCGGCTGCCGGGTGGCCTGCGAGACCATGGTCACCACCGGCATGGCCTTGGTCGCCGGCGAGATCACCACCAGCGCCTGGGTGGACATGCCCCAGATTGTCCGCGACACGATCAAGGAGATCGGCTACAATTCCTCGGAGATGGGATTCGACTCCCAGTCCTGTGCCGTGCTCACCAGCATTGACAAACAGTCCCCGGATATCGCTCAGGGGGTCAACGAGGGGACCGGGCTTGACCTTGACCAGGGGGCCGGCGATCAGGGATTGATGTTCGGCTACGCCACTTCCGAGACCAAGGTGCTGATGCCGATGCCGATCACCTATGCCCACCGGCTGATGAAACGCCAGGCCGAGGTGCGCAAGACCGGCCATCTCCCCTGGTTGCGGCCGGACGCCAAGAGCCAGGTCACCATTGAATATAATGATCACGGGCCCAAGCGGGTCGAGGCGATCGTTATCTCCACCCAGCACGACCCGGTGATCGATTACGGTGACCTCAAGGAAGCGGTGATAGAGGAGATCGTCAAGCCGGTTATTCCCGAACGCATGGTGGACGAAAACACCAAGTACTTCATCAACCCTACCGGCCGTTTCGTTATCGGCGGACCGGCGGCCGACTGCGGGGTGACCGGCCGCAAGATCATCGTTGATACTTACGGCGGCATGGGCTCCCACGGCGGCGGCGCCTTTTCCGGCAAGGATCCCTCCAAGGTCGACCGTTCCTCCTCCTACATGGGGCGCTATGTGGCCAAGAATATTGTCGCCGCCGGACTGGCAAAAGAGCTTGAGGTGCAGATCGCCTATGCCATCGGCATCGCCCAGCCGGTCTCCATCAATGTTGTTTCCTTCGGCACCGGCAAGGTCAGCGACCAGAGGATCAGACAGCTTATTACCGAACATTTCGATCTCAGGCCCAAGGCGATTATCCAGCAGCTGGATCTGCTGCGGCCGATTTACAAAAAGACCGCGGCCTACGGCCATTTCGGCAGGGAGCGGGATGAGTTCACCTGGGAAAAAACCGACAAGGCGGAAATTCTCCGCGATGCAGCCGGCTTAAAATAGCAAGGAGTTAGAATTCCATGTCCGATACAGTTGAATTTACCGATTATAAGGTCGCAGATATCACCCTGGCCGACTGGGGCCGTAAAGAGATCTCCATTGCCGAAACCGAGATGCCCGGCCTGATGGCGCTCCGCCGGGAGTACGCCGGCAAAAACCCCTTGGCCGGTGCCCGGATTACCGGCTCACTGCATATGACCATCCAGACGGCGGTGTTGATCGAAACCCTGATCGATCTCGGCGCCCGGGTCCGCTGGGCCTCCTGCAACATCTTCTCCACCCAGGACCACGCCGCCGCGGCCATCGCCGCGGACAACATCCCGGTCTATGCCTGGAAGGGCGAAACCATTGAGGAGTACTGGTGGTGCACCGAGCAGGCCATCAACTGGCCCGACGGCCAGGGTCCCAATATGATCCTGGACGATGGCGGTGACGCCACCCTGCTGCTCCACAAGGGGGTCGAATTTGAAAAGGCCGGCGCGGTTCCCGAGCCCGTTGCCGACGACAACCAGGAGTGGACTGCGGTCCTGGGCCTGCTGAAACGAACCTTTGCCTCGGACAACCGTACCTGGACCAGGATGGCGGCCAATATCCGCGGGGTGACCGAGGAGACCACCACTGGTGTCCACCGCCTCTATCACATGGAGAACGAAGGCACCCTGCTCTTTCCGGCGATGAACGTCAACGACTCGGTTACCAAATCCAAGTTCGACAATCTCTACGGCTGCCGCGAGTCGCTGCTCGACGGCATCAAGCGGGCCACCGATGTGATGATTGCCGGCAAGATCGCCTTGGTTCTGGGCTATGGCGATGTGGGCAAGGGCTGTGCCCAGGCATTCCGCGGCATGGGGGCCACGGTCTGGATCACTGAAATTGATCCCATCTGCGCCCTGCAGGCGGCCATGGAGGGCTACCGGGTGGTGACCATGGAAGAGGCTGCCCCGCAGGCCGACATATTCGTCACTGCCACCGGCAACCTCAACGTGATCAATCACGACCATATGGCGGCCATGAAGGACCAGGCCATTGTCTGCAACATCGGCCATTTCGATTCCGAGATCGATATTGCCTCCCTGCGCAAGTACCAGTGGGAGAATATCAAACCCCAGGTAGACCATGTCATCTTCCCGGACAACAAACGGATCATCGTCCTGGCCGAGGGGCGTCTGGTTAACCTGGGCTGCGCCACCGGCCATCCGAGCTTCGTGATGTCCGCCTCCTTTACCAACCAGGTGCTGGCCCAGATCGAATTATTCTCCAATCGCGACAGCTACGAGAACAAGGTCTACGTGCTGCCCAAGGTCCTGGACGAGAAGGTGGCGTGGCTCCACCTGCAAAAGATCGGCGCCAAGATCACCACCATGACCCATGAACAGGCCGAGTATATAGGGGTTCCCCGGCAAGGGCCGTTCAAACCGGAACACTATCGCTATTAGACGACCTACAGCATGCTGCCGGGGCGGGAACAAAGGCCATGCAAATAAAATATTTTTTTTCCGCACCGGGCCAGGATATCCCGGTCACCGATTCGGCCCGGGACCAGCCCTTTCTCGTGGCCCCGGACACCCCTCATCCCTTTCTGAGCCTGGGCGACTACCTTGACGCGATAGCCGGTTTTCTCCTTGATAATGACGGCAGGATGCTGGCGGCCGGCCTGCGGTCCCGGCCCGGGCCCGCCGCGCCGCAGGATATCCGGGAGCTGATCATCCGCACCGAGAAACACGGGGCCCTCTACCATATCGCCAGCGCGGAATGCCGGTTTGCCCGGGGGAGGGTCAAGCTTGCACTCACCACCGCCGTTACCAGGGCAAACCGCAGCCGGCTTACCCGTGAATTCGCTTTACTCAGAGATTTATATCCAAAGAGCCCGGATGCACTGCCAACGGTTTACTCCCTTGGCGATCAATCCGGTCCAGCCATGAACAACGGGCGGGCCGTTTTCACCATCATGCTCGGCCAGTGGCTGGATGATTTCCACGAATGGCACCTGGCCCGGGCGGAAGATCACATAATCCGGATCCGGCTCTGGGATTATGAGCGGGGTTATTGTTTTCTCGATTCCGGTGAGGAGGCCGTGCTGATCAGCCGGGCCGCCGCCATCCTGACCCGTCATTACGACCTTGAATCCGGGTGCCAGATCTATCCCTGGCACCATGCGGCCGGTGATTTCGTGGTCTCAAGACGCAAGCAGGGGATCCGGGTCCGGTTGGTCACCGTGCGTGACTACGCGCCGATCTTGAGTTTTCCGGCCGATGCCGGTCTGTTGCCCGGCCTGATCACCTTTTTTCTGCACCTTACCCTGCGGCTGCGGCTGGACCGGCTGGACGGGGTCGGTGCGCCGGCCTGGCTGGCCGGCCATGTCGTTCCCGCGATCATAGCTGGCTTTTTTTCCGGCCTTGAGGCCGGCCAGGGGGGGCTGTCCCCGGCGCAACTGCTTGATATTTTAAAAATATTTTCGCTTGATGATCTACAGCAAGGGTGCGGGCCGCTGCTGGCCCTCTATCAGGAGGAAGACCCCGGGGAGGCGGCCCTGATCCGGTCCCGGCTGGCTGATCACTGTTGCCGGGTCAGGGCCGGGCTTAAGGGGTTTTTCCTGAAGAAGGACAATCGAACAACCGAATGACGAATAAAAAAATCCTCACTCGCGGTTCGTGATTCGATTATTCAAATTCCCTGTATCCATGGCAAGATCACCGGATAGTACTTCATGGCTGATCCCGGCCTGGTCGCGGATATGATAGTGGCCGTGGTCGTCGATGCCCAGGGCCTTGCCGGTAATCCGCTGACCGGAAATGGTTACCCAGGTCAGGGTGTTGCCGATCAACCCGTCCCGGGCCTGCCACTGATCAAACACCTCCTTCTTCTTGCCCCCTTCCAGCGCATCCATTACCGTTTGTAGCGCCTTGACAATGGCATCCAGCAGATCGTGCCGTGAATAGCGATTTCCGGTGGCAATGGCAAGAGAGATCGCCTGTTCTCTCAATTCGGACGGCAACTGCGCAGCCCGGGTGGTCACATTGATGCCGATGCCGATAATGGTTGCCGGCTGGTCCGCCCCGGTGAGAGATTCGCTTTCGATGAGGATTCCGCCCAGCTTGCGGCCATCGAACAGGAGATCATTGGGCCACTTGATGGCCGGAGAGACGCCACACACGCTCTCAACCCCCCTGCATACCGCCACTGCGGCGGCCAAGGTGACCAGGGGCAGCTCCTGTAGCTCAAGCCGTGGCCGGAGAACCACTGAAAAATAGAGCCCCACCCCAGGCGGCGAGACCCAGGTCCGTTTGAGCCGGCCCCGGCCCCCGGTCTGGGTGTCGGCCGCAACAACTGTCCAGGCAGGGGCAGCGTTGCGGGCCTTTTGCAGGGCCAGGGAATTGGTGGATTCTGTCGACGCGAACCACTCGAGGATATAGAACCCAGCTTCCCCGTCCACCATAAATCATCAACTCCAAAAAACAAAAAAGTCGTCACCTGCCCGTTATGCGGGATTACAGGAAACGACTTTTTCGAAAAGTATTGAAGCAAGGGCGGAATACACCGCCCTTGCTTCTCAGACAGCATCTCCGCGAGGAATCTAAACTCCCCGCTTGTCCTCGTCTTTTACCCTGTCAGGCAGTGCATACATGGTGCTGCTGCCGCTGGACCAGAACATCAGCTTGCTCTCTCTGACCATCTCGTTGGCAACATTTTTGATCAACCGGGGTTTCACCGAGGGATCATCCTTGAACCATTTATGCATGTCCTTGAGATACAAGGCCGGTTTCTTGGCCTTGGTCAACTTCTCAATGATTACTGCCTTGATTTCATCTTTGTCAGCCATTCACTCACTCCTTGGTAAAAAGAGTTTTATTTAATATGGTTCGTGAACTTGAACTGGGTAGTGGTTCTCCAGGTGTCATATGCCAGGCGGTAATCGTCGATGGTCTTATCCGAGAACGGAATGTCGCATTTTTCAAAGAACTTCTCCCAGCCGATCCGTTCGGCCCATTCGCCGAGCCGCTCGTACTTATTGGCGTCCGCGGCATAGACCTCAAGGATATTCTTCACCGCGGCAACGGTTTCCGGCCAGCGCGGCGGAGTGTTGGGCAGGAAGGGGATAACCATTTTGGAGAATTTCGGCATTGACCGGGAGTTGGAGATCTTGCCGCCCACCAGGATGGCAATCCCGTCGCCCTCAGGATCAGCAAGCGGCATGGAAGGGCACATGGTGTAACAGTTGCCGCAGAACATGCAGCGCTCGTTTTTTACCGTGACGCTCTTAACCTCTTCCCCGGCGCTGTTGATACCCTTGGCAGGTTTGATCGCGCCCAGCGGACAGGCGGCAATGGCCAGGGGCAGCTCACAGACCGCGGTGATGGTATCGTGATCGACCAGCGGCGGCTTGCGATGCACACCGAGGATGGCGATATCGGAGCAGTGAACCGCACCGCACATGTTGAGGCAGCAGGCCAGGGCCACGCGCACCTTGGCCGGCAGGGTCATGCTGGTGAAGTAATCGAACAGCTCATCCATGACCGCCTTGACCACGCCCGAGGCATCGGTTGCCGGGGTATGACAGTGGACCCAGCCCTGGGTATGAACCGGGTTGGACACACCGGCGCCGGTGCCGCCGACCGGCAACATGCCATGGGCGTTACAGGCATCAACCAGGGGCTGGACCTTGTCAGCGGAGTCGACCATGAACTCAACGTTGTTCCGGGTGGTGAAACGGAGAACCCCGTCACAGTGGGCGTCGGCGATATCGCATATGTCAAGGATCAGCGAGGTACTGATCAGCCGGGCACTGGCTACCCGAACGGTATAACATTCGGCGCCGGTCTCGCTGACATGCAACAGTACGCCGGGCTGGATAATCTCGTGATACAGCCACTTGCCCTTGTTTTCCTTGATCACCTGCGGGTAGAACTGCGCAAAATGGGGCGGACCAATATCAGTGATTCTATCTTTCATTGGATTTTCAGGATCAAAGCCCATAACAAAACCTCCTTATTTTCTCATCTGTTGTGATGATTAGGTATACGTAACATCCTTTCCAGTTTTATTCCAGGTCGCCGGATTACATCGGGTTCCGGGCGCGGAACTCGGCGAGTGAGCGCTCAAAGCCGCCGGGGACCTCTTCCGATTGCCAGAAGACATATGGGTTGGAGCGCGGCTCCTTGGTGTGCTGCGGAATCGGCTCGATTTCCATAACCTTCAGAAAGGTGGGCAGGCCGACACGCTGCATGGTCTCACCGATCCGCTCGCGGTTCTTGCCTTCCTCCATCCACCAGTCCCAGGACTTCTCGAGGATCTCCTTGTACTCCTCGAAATCGTTTTCAGCATCCATCTTGATAAACGGCACGATCATGGTGGCGATCTGGGCACCGTCGAGGATCGGGGCCTTGGCGCCGAACAGGATGGTGGCGCCTTGCTCAACACCGGGGCGCAGGGCCCTGGGCATTATGTTGATGCAATGCATGCAGTGGGTACACTCAGCGTTGTCGATCTTCAGCTCATCGCCTTCCATCCACATACAGCCGGTGGGGCATAGGTCGATAACCTCTTTCTGGATGTCGAAAGGACCCCAGTCGCGGCCGGAATGGGCGCCGCCGTTGGGCGGGAACTCACCGGCAATATAACTCTTGACCGCGGCCTGATCCATGCGGATATCATCGCGCCAGTTGCCGATAGCAGCCATGTCGGAACGCACCCCGGCCGCAACACAGTCATTGGGGCAGCCGGAGAATTTGGTCTTGAACTTGTAGGGGAAGGCCGGCCGATGCAACTCATCCTGATAAGCCATGGTGATCTCATGGCAGGCGGATGCGGTATCATAACAGGCCCACTCGCAACGGGCCTGGCCGAGACAGCAGGAGGGGGTTCGCAGGTTGCCGCCGGAACCGCCGAGGTCCACGCCGACATCATGGGTCAACTCATAAAAAATCTCTTCCAGTTCCTCGGTAAAGGTGCCGAGCAGTACCATGTCACCGGTGGAACCGTGCATATTGGTCATCCCGCTGCCGCGCCGGTCCCAGATCTCGCAGATCTGTCTTAAGAGTTTAGTGCTGTAGAATTTACTGGACGGCTGATTGACTCGAACGGTATGGAAGTGGGCCACCCCGGGAAATTTCGTGGGCTGGTCGGAGTAACGGCCGACAATACCACCGCCGTAACCGAAGACACCAACGATGCCGCCATGTTTCCAGTGGGTGATCTTATCTATATAAGATAACTCCAGTTGGCCCAGAATATCCCAGCATGCGGGGTTTTTCTCGGCCTGCCTCTTAAGGTCCTTGACAAAACTCGGCCACGGGCCACTTTCCAGTTGGTCCAACAACGGCGTGTCATGCTTTGGCATCTTAAACTCCTCCTTAACGGTCTATTGTTTACAACCTAACTTTGTCAGGTTACGGACGAACCTACCCTCTACACGTTTTTCCCCTGCCGCGGCAACCGGGCCTGCCGTACCGCGAAAAACAGGGAAAAATAATTGAATACTCATTCAGTATTCTCGGGACAATATCTCCCTGTCCATTCTTTGTCAACAAAAAATGACAACAACGACGTAGTTATCACCGCCTTTTTTTGCCGGGCCATTCTCTTTATTCCCGGTTCGCCGCCTTGCAACGGCACCTATCCCGTCGGCGGCCGGGGCCCGGCTCTGTTTCGCGGCTCCGTTGATATTTTCCGCCACGGATCAGGTAACCCTGAAAACCGCTCCATCGGCCGCCACGGCTGAAAAAGCTCCTTGACATCAATAGGTTTGCCTGCTATGTGACAACAATCGTTCAGAATTATCCTTGAAGGCGCAGAACGTGTCGGCTTAACAGGCAACGGCTGCATGCAGCCCCGGCAAGCCGGGTGTCAGCACAATAAATTCAGTATGTTGCACTGTACCCATTCAAGGTCTGTTGGTAAGGTTTCGGTAAACTCCGTACGTTTAACATTGGACCGGGAAAGGGGTTTTCTTATACCGAACGGTGTAGCGGACCCTGAGCCGCAGCCGTGACGGCAAAAGCGGAAATTGAAACAACTTCAGCATAATATGCTTATGGCTTCCGAATCGCCGTTGCGGCGAAGCGAGTTCCTGCTTGATAGCCTGTTTATGAACAGCCGGCCCTTCTCAATGGAGCGGCCGTTGGTAGAAGAAAACCCCTTTCCCGACAGGAGGGGGTTTACTGAATGTTTACGTCTGTTGTGCAGAATGGCGGCCCCTGCTCGCTCCGTCCTCCTGCCCTTGAGACCGACACGAGAAAGGCAAACATAATGAAACGGTTCCCTGTAGTCTCATCCCTTTCGGTCCTTCCGTCCCTGGCAAGGGCCCCTCGGCCCTTTATCCGCTCCCTGTACCTGCTCTTCCTCTGCTGTCTTGCCGGGAGCTTGCTGGCGCCTGCTTCGGCCCGGGCCGCAACCCGGCAGAACACCATTTTTCTGCCGTTGCAGATCAACGCCTCCACGGACCGCGAACAGCTTACCGTCCAGGCCGACACCATCCTGAAGGAGGTCCTTGCAGGCTCTGACGCCTTTCGCCGGACCTTCCGGCTTGTCAACCGGGCGGAAGCGGAAAAATTAATCGACTACCAGGGGACATGGCCGCCGCCGGTCAAGGCCCTGCAGGCCATCGGCGGCACCGGCGCCGACTATGTGGTGGCCGGCAGCCTCACTCAGTTAGGCCGGCTCCGCAGCATTGATCTCAAGGTTTTTGATCTGCTGGCCCCTGCCTCACCAGCCTATTTTTTTGTCGAGGTCAAGGAAGGGGAGACCCTGGCCCAGGCCGTTGATAAGTTGGCGGCCCAGGTTCTGGCCCATGTCGGCCGGCAATTTCTCATTGCCAGGATCACTCCCCAGGGCAATGTCCGGATCGACTCCGGTGCCATTCGCCATCAGATCAAAAGCAAGGTCGGAGACATTTATGAACCGGCCCGGCTCCAGCAGGATCTCAAAAACGTCTTCAAAATGGGTTATTTTGACGATGTCCGGATCAAGGTGATCGACACGGTAAAAGGCAAGGAACTCATATTTGCGGTCAAGGAAAAACCGCTCATCGGCCAGGTGGTGATCACCGGCGCCAAGGAGTTGAAAGAGAAGACAGTGCGCGAGTCCATCTCGATCATGCCCAATACCATTGTCAATCCCCACAAAGTCAAAGAGGCTGCCGCCAATATCCGCGCCCTGTACAAGGAAGAAGGGTTCTACAACACCACGGTCAAGGCCGAGATCACCGCGCCCAAAAAAGGGCGGGTAAATGTCCGCTTTCTCATCGACGAGGGGAGCAAGGTCTACATCAAGGAGGTACGCTTTGTCGGCAACAAATCATACAAGGCGCGCAAGCTGAAGAAGGTGATCCAGACCTCGGCAAAGGGTATTTTTTCCTGGTTTACCGACTCCGGGCTGCTCAAGCAGGAGGTCCTTGACCAGGACGTGGCCCGGCTCACCGCCTATTATTACAACCTCGGGTACATTGAGGCCAGGGTGGGCCAACCAGAGGTGGTTCAAAAAGGGAACTGGCTCTACATAACCTTTAATATCTTTGAGGGGCAACGCTATCGGGTGGGCAGGATCACCATAACCGGTGATCTGATCGAGGCAGAGTCCGCCCTGCTCGCCCGGCTCAAACTCAAGGACGAAGAGTATCTGAGCCGGAAGATTCTGCGCGAGGATATCCTCAGGCTGACCGATTACTATTCGGAAAAGGGGTATGCCTATGCCGAGGTCAACCCGGCGGTATCTGAAAGCGGTACGGAAAAAAGGGTGGATGTCACCATCAATATTTCCAAGGGAGAACTGGTCCACTTCCAACGGATCACCATCTCCGGCAATACCCGGACCCGGGACCGGGTGATTCGCCGGGACCTGGACATCAAGGAAGGTGGCATCTTCAACTCCAAGGCCCTGCGTACCAGCCACCAGAAACTTTATCGACTCGACTTTTTCGAGGACATTCAAATCACTCCGGAACAGACCGACGACAAGACGAAAATGGATGTCAAGGTCGAGGTCAAGGAGAAACCCACCGGGGCTTTCAGTATCGGCGCCGGCTATAGCTCGGTGGACAACGTGATGCTCATGGCCGAGATCAGCCAGAATAATTTCCTGGGCAAGGGCCAGCGGCTGGCCTTTGACGTCAATCTCAGCAGCACGACCAACCGCTACAACATCAGTTTCACCGAACCCCGGGTAAACGATTCCAAATTACTGGTGGCGGTCAACCTCTACAACTGGAGAAAGATTTTTTCCGACTACACCAAGGACTCCACCGGCGGCTCCCTCTGGTTATCCCACCCGATCTGGGAGAAGTGGCAGGGGGGGCTGGGCTATGGGTACGACAATGCCAACCTCACCGATGTCTCGGCCGCGGCATCGCAGATAATCATCGATTCGGCCGACATTCACGTTACCAGCTATGTTCTCCTCGGACTCACCCGGGACACCCGGGACAGCCGCCTTGATCCGGGCAAGGGTTCGATAAATTCGATCAACGTCAAATATGCCGGCGGCCCCCTGGGCGGTGACAGCGCCTTTACCAAGACCGAGGTCACCAGCAGCTGGTTCTTCCCCTTTGTCAAGGAAACCACCTTTCACATCAAGGGCTCGGCCGGGCAGTTGGTGCGCAATCCCGACGGCGAGCTGCCGGTATTCGAGAAGTTCTACCTCGGCGGGATCAACACCATCAGGGGCTTCAGCTCCAACAGGATCAGCCCCGTGGACCCGGCCACCGGGGAGCGGATCGGCGGCACCAGAATGTGGTATACCAACATCGAATGGATCTTCCCGCTGTTCGAGGACGCCGGTCTCAAGGGGGTGGTCTTTTTTGACGCCGGCAATGTCTATGAAGACGAATGGGATCTCGGCCGGATCAAAAAAAGCATTGGCGGCGGTTTCCGCTGGGCCTCGCCCATGGGACCGCTGCGGCTGGAATGGGGCTATGTCATCGGACCGGAGGCCAATGAAGAACAGAGCAACTGGGACTTCAGCATCGGTGGGAGTTTCTGATCCAGCGGTCGTACCCGCGCCGCACCATTGCTCTTCATGAATCGTTTCCTTGCCGCACTGACCCCTGGTCGGAACTGTAATCTCATCGGCCTGCGGGGCAGCGCCGCTGCCATGGTCAGCGCCCGGGCGGCGGCAGTGCCGCCGCTGCCCGGCACTGTTCTCTGCGTTGCCGCCAGTGAACATCATGCCGAGGTCCTGGAACAGGACCTCGGCTTTTTTGCCGCGCGGCCGGTGGTCCGTTACCCGGCCTACGATATCCCGCCCTACATCCCTTTGTCGCCGGACCCGGCCACGGTGGCCACCCGGCTGGCCACTCTCTATCAGCTGTTCAGCGCGGAGACGCCGCTGATCGTGGTCACCTCGGCCGAGGCCCTGCTTCGCCGGGTTCTTCCACCAGGCGTGCTTTCCAGTCTGGCCGAACTGGTCATCAGCAATGAGGAGTGCGACCAGGACGAGCTGCGGCAGCGGTTGATAAATGCGGGCTATGAATCCGTGGCCCTGGTCCGGACCGTGGGAGAGTTCAGTGTCCGGGGCGGGATCTTCGATGTGTTCCCCCCTGGTTTTACCACTCCGGTCCGGCTGGATTTTTTTGGCGACCTGGTGGAGTCGATCCGCACCTTTGACCCGGTTTCCCAACGTTCCCTGGATCAATTGCAGGAGGTGGTCCTGCTGCCGGCCGGTAATATTCTCTTCCCGGATCCAGCGGATTCAGCACGCAACGAATTCATCAACCGTTTTCGACAACCGCGGGACGCGGTAAACTGGCACGGTCCCAAACTAGACGAGTTACTCGACCGGATCAAACGTAGCCGCCGCTTTCCGGGGATCGAATTTCTTCTGCCGCTCTTTTATCCCGGCCTGTCCACGGTGCTGGATTATCTCGGCCCGGATACCACGGTGATTCTCGTTGATCCCGTGGAAATCAGCCGCAGCCAGAAACTTGCCTGGGAACGGATAACCGCCAATTTTAAAGAAGCCGAGGCCATGGGCGTCCCGGCCCTGCGGCCCGCGGCCCTGTTCCTCGGGCTGGAAGCGTTTGCCGGAAAACTGGCTCGTTTTTCAACGCTGCGGCTGTATGATCTGCCTGACCCGGAGATGGGGCCCGGACCAGGCCTGGAGATCAACGCCCGGGATCACCGGCTGCTCAAACAGGAACTGACCCTGCACCGGAAAAAACAGGGCCTGCTGGCGCCGCTGGCCGAGAAAATCAAATTCTGGCTGAACCAGGGCCATTCCGTGGCCATGGCCTGCCGCTCCCCTCGCCACGCCCGCCACCTCGCCGAACTGCTCAGCGCCCGCCATATTGATATCTCAATGGCGGAAACCCCGTTTAGGCCGGGTCCCGCCGGTCCGGAGGCCAACACCCTTATTCTTTACGACCACCCCCTGTCCCAGGGGTTTGATCTGAAAGACGAACAGCTCCATCTGCTCTCTGAAAGTGAGTTGTTCGGCGCCCAACGGCTGGGACCCCGGCGCAAGGGGAGGGCCAAGAGCGCACCCCCGGACCGGGAGGTGCGCTTCGAAGAGCTGACCCTTGGTGATGTGGTGGTCCACCGCGACCACGGCCTTGGCATATATGAAGGGTTGATCAGTCTGGAGCTGCAGGGGATAACCAATGATTTTCTCCAGATAACTTACCGGGGCGGCGACAAGCTCTACCTGCCGGTGGACCGGATCAATACCGTGGGCAAGTACCAGGGCCTGGCCGACAAGACTCCCAGGATCGATAAGCTCGGCTCCGGCTCCTGGATTCTTACCAAGAAAAAGGTCAAGGAAGCGGTCTGGGCCGTGGCCCAGGACCTGCTCAAGCTCTATGCCCAACGCGAACTCCTGCAGGGCCATGCCTTTTCTCCGCCCAGCGGACTGTTCCGGGAGATGGAGGAATCCTTCCCGTTCGAGGAGACCCCGGGCCAGGCCCGGGCCATCTCGGAGGTCCTGGCCGATCTTGCCTCGGACAAACCCATGGACCGGCTGGTGTGCGGCGATGTGGCCTACGGCAAGACCGAGGTGGCGGTCCGGGCCGCCTTCAAGGTGGTGGAAGACGGTTTTCAGGTGGCGATCCTGGTGCCGACCACGGTGCTGGCCGAACAACATGCCGCCACCTTCAACGAGCGGCTCCGGGAACTTCCGGTTACCGTGGCCAGCCTCAACCGTTTCCGGCCGCCGGCCGAGCAACGGCGGCTGATCAACCTGTTGGCCGAGGGGAGGCTGGACATTGTCATCGGCACCCACCGGCTGCTCTCCCGGGATATTAAGTTTAAGAAGCTGGGGCTGCTGATCATTGACGAGGAACATCGCTTCGGGGTCAGCCACAAGGAGAAAATAAAAAAACTGCGCCAGCATGTCGATGTCCTGACCCTTACCGCCACCCCGATCCCGCGGACATTGCAGATGTCGCTGCTCGGGGTTCGGGACCTGTCGGTGATCAATACCCCGCCGGAACACCGGCGCCGGGTTCTCACCTTTGTCGCCCGCCATGACGACCTGGTGATCAAGGAGGCGGTGATCCGCGAACTGCAGCGGGGCGGCCAGGTCTTTCTGGTTCACAACCGGGTCCGCTCCATCCATCAAATGGCGATGCGGGTGGAAAAGCTGGCGCCCTCGGCCCGGGTGGCGGTGGCCCACGGCCAGATGGCTGGCAAGGAACTTGAAAAGATCATGGTCAATTTTGTCAACCAGGAGATCGATGTCCTGGTCTGCACCACGATCATCGAGTCGGGTCTCGACATCACCAACGCCAACACCATCATCATCAGCCGGGCCGACCGGCTGGGCCTGGCCGAGATCTACCAGCTGCGCGGCCGGGTGGGCCGGGGCAGCAAACAGTCCTATGCCTACCTGCTGGTGCCCTCCATGGAACTGTTGAGCAGGGATGCCAAGGAACGGCTGCGGGCAATCATGGACTGCGGCGAGATCGGCGGCGGCTTCAAGCTTGCCTTGAGCGATCTGCAGATCCGCGGCGGCGGCAACATCCTCGGGATTTCCCAGAGCGGTCATATCGCGGCCGTGGGCTATGACCTCTACCTGGATCTCCTGCAAAAGACGGTAACCGATCTCAAACGCAAGGCCGCGCACCGGGAAGAGGCCCGGACAGAGGTTGACCCGGAGATCAACCTGCGGATCTCCGCCCATATCCCGGCTAATTATATCCCTGATCCGGACCAGCGTTTCATTGCCTATCGTAAACTGGCCGGGCTGGCCGGGCCCGAAGAACTGGACGATCTGGCCGAGGAGTTGCGGGACCGTTACGGCTCTCTGCCCATTGAGACCGCCAACCTCATGGAGATCATGACCATCAAGCTTTCCCTCAAGCGGCTGCTGATCAGCAAACTGGAGCAGGGCCGCAACAACCTGGTCTTCACCTTTCACCCTGATACGCCGGTGCAGCCGGAACAGATTCTCGGGATGCTGGAGACCGCTGACAACCCCACCCGGTTCACCCCCGACTCCCGGCTGGTGGTCCAGCTGCCGGAGGGACGTGAAGACGCGGCCACCATCCTTGCCGTGGCCCGGGAGACCCTCAGTCCCTTAAGCGAATAAAAAAAATCGTTCTTGCCTTCTCGGGTAAATTCCTTTAACCTGCGCTGCTTTCATCGATCTCGTTAAGAGTCGCCACGCCATTTATAGATGGCGGGACTTCAGTTACCAAGGTAAGCGAATAAAGGGGTTGCCGCCATCTATGCCGACTCATGCCCCGTGATCAGTTATTAAAAGAGAGAATATTTATATAATGGACCGAAACAAGATCAGAAACATTGCCATTATCGCCCACGTGGATCACGGCAAGACCACCCTGGTGGACCAGCTCTTCCAGCAAAGCGGCATGTTCCGCGACAACCAGGTGGTGACGGAGCGGCTGATGGATTCCATGGATCTCGAGCGGGAGCGGGGAATCACCATTACCTCGAAAAATGGCTCCTACCGCTACCGGGATTACCGGATCAATATCATCGACACCCCGGGCCATGCCGATTTCGGCGGCCAGGTGGAACGGGTGCTGCGGATGGCGGACGGCTGCCTGCTCCTGGTGGATGCCCAGGAAGGACCGATGCCCCAGACCTATTTTGTTCTGAAAAAGGCCCTGGCCATCTCCCTGCCGATTATCGTGGTGATCAACAAGATCGACAAACCGGCGGCCCGGCCGGACTGGGCCGTGGACCAGGTCTTTGATCTCTTTGTCAAGCTGAACGCACCGGACGAACTGCTCGATTTCCCGGTGATCTATGCCTCGGCCAAGGCCGGTGTCGCCTCAAAAGAGCTGGAAGACGGCAGTACCACCATGGAGCCGTTGTCCGCGGAGATAATCGCCCGCATCCCGGCCCCGGCCGGTGACCCCGACGCGCCGCTGCAGATGCAGGTCAATACCATTGACTACTCCCTTTATCTCGGCCGGCTGGGGATCGGCAAGGTGGTGAACGGTACGCTGAACATCAATAAAAGCGTGGTGGTGGCCAGGCGTGACGGTTCGGTGGTCCCGGTCCGGATCAGCAAGATTTTCCGGTTCGAGTGCGACCAGAAGGTTGCCGTTGAGCAGGCCGGGGTCGGCGAGATCGTGGCCGTGGCCGGCCTGGACGACATCACCGTGGGGGTCACCTTTACCGATGCCCATGATCCCCGGCCGCTGCCGCTGATCGAGATCGACCCGCCCACCATTGCCATGAACTTCATCCCCAACGACTCACCCTTTGCCGGCACAGAAGGGAAATTCGTCACCTCCCGCCATATTGAGGAGCGGCTGCGGCGGGAGACCCTGGCCGATGTGGCCCTGGTGGTGGAACCGCTCGCCGACTCGGTGGGGTATAAGGTTTCTGGTCGCGGCGAACTGCATCTCTCGATCCTGATCGAGAAAATGCGGCGAGAGGGCTATGAGTTCCAGGTGACCCGGCCCCAGGTAATCATGCGGCGGGAAAACGGGCAGTTCCTTGAGCCTTACGAAGAGTTGACCATCGATGTAGAGGACCGGTACAAGGGCGCGGTCATTGAAAAACTGGGCAACCTCAAGGGGCAGATGCTGGAGATGTATCAGGAAAACGGCATGGCCCGCATGGTCTATAAACTGCCCACCCGCGGCCTCCTCGGGTTCCGTTCCGAGTTCATGACCGACACCAAGGGGATGGGGATCATGAACTATGTCTTTGCCGAGTACGGCCCCCATGCCGGTGAAATCAAGAACCGGATCAACGGGGTGCTCATGGCCAAGGAACCCTGCACCACCGTGGCATACGCCCTGTTCAACCTCCAGGACCGGGGCCGGCTGTTTCTCGGCCCCGGGGTCAAGGTCTATCCGGGCCAGATCATCGGCGAACACTGCCGGGCCAGCGACCTGGTGGTCAACCCGGCCAAGGGCAAGAAACTCACCAATATGCGGGCCTCCGGCACCGATGAAAACGTGGTCCTCACCCCGCCGGTGGCCATGACCCTGGAGGACTGCATCGCCTATATCAATGACGATGAACTGGTGGAGGTGACCCCCAAGTCGATCCGATTGCGGAAACGGCCGAGGTGATACAGAGGACAGAAGACAGAGGACAGAGGACAGAGGGCGGGATAAGCCGAGGGAACGTTATCTTTTTTACGACGCCATCCTTTTTTTGATTGTTGACGAACCGGAGATTTTTTACTATACAACTCGCTTCAAATTGATATTCCTCCGTAGCTCAGTTGGTAGAGCAGGTGGCTGTTAACCACCCTGTCGCTGGTTCGAGTCCGGCCGGGGGAGCCAGAACTTTCAAAGCCAAGGCCACAAGCCTTGGCTTTTTATTGGCTGCTATGAATTTCTGGGTGTACGTGATTGAAAGCGAGACCACAGGGAAACGATATACCGGCCACTCGGCAGACTTGGACCGGCGTCTGCGCGAACATAATGATCCGACTGTCGGCAGGGCGAGATATACTCGCAAACAACAAGGACCGTGGCGATTAGTTTACAGCGAGCAGCTTGCCTCCCGCGCCGAGGCCATGGCCCGCGAAAAATTCTTGAAAAGCGGTCAGGGCCGGGCCTGGTTACAAGCCCGGCTCAGTTGGTAGAGTCCGCCTCTGGCGGATTAACCACCCTGTCGCTGGTTCGAGTCCGGCCGGGGGAGCCAGAATTTTCAAAGCCGCTATCCGTTAAGGAAGCGGCTTTTTTCTTGACGGGGTCCATGGCCTTGAGGTAGTGAATAGAGCTTCTTTTCACTGGGGAAAAATGATCGGGGCGTAGCGCAGCCTGGTTAGCGCGCCTGCCTTGGGAGCAGGAGGTCGGAGGTTCGAATCCTCTCGCCCCGACCAAAAAAGATAAGAAGAATCGGCAGATCAAGGGTTACCCTGATCTGCCTTTTTTATTGGTTTTTGCCCAAAAGCTGCTGATCAAATGCAGGCCTTCTTTGCAACCCGAGGGGAAACCCCCTGAAAATTCGATTAAAGGCCTTCACGTTAATCCTCTCTTCATGATGGCGAGTTACATTGTTGTCAAACGGCACGAGTACGGCATGATTGTCTTGCCGATATTGGTGCCTAAAAATCTGACAGGGAGCACTGGCCGAGATCTGGTTGAATTTTCCTATGAAACTTGTTGTTATAACTGCAACCGATTATCGTTATCTGGCTGCCCCCCGCAATATCCAAATAGAGACCAGTCTGCCCCGGCAACGCATGGTGACGGGAAATAGTGAAAAGTTGACCCGCGCATTTTCAAATATATTGGATAATGCCATCAAGTATAACGTCGACGGCGGCCGGGTAGAGGTGGTCGGCAACCAATCCGGTATCGACCTGACGATAACGGTAATCAATACTGGTCCGGGCGTTGCCGAGACTGAAATCGACAAGGTATTCGAACAATTCTATCGAGTGGAACAGTCCCGCTCGTCCCGGCATGAAAAAAGAGAAGATAAACAGTGGGCCATGGAAACAAGTTTTTCAGGGCAACGTCTTCGCCTTCGGCCTGGTCAGTTTTCTAAACGACCTTTCAACCGAGATGATCTATCCGCTCTTGCCGGTCTTTTTCAGCGGGCTTGTGCCGCCGGCTACAGTCGCTGTCTATATCGGCCTGATGGAAGGTCTGGCGGAAGCCACCGCCAGCCTGCTCAAGTTTTACGCTGGCCATCTCAGCGACCGCTTCAAACGGCGCAAACCGTTGGCCCTGGCCGGCTATGCAATTTCCAGCGCTGTTCGGCCGTTTACCGCCATTGCCGGGGTTGGCTGGCAGGTGGTGGCTCTTCGCCTGGGCGACCGAATCGGCAAGGGGATTCGCACCGCGCCCAGGGATGCCCTGCTCAGCGAATCGGTAACCAGAGATGTCCGGGGCCGGGCATTCAGCTTTCATCGATTGATGGATCATGCCGGGGCGGTAACCGGCCCCTTGGTAGCGGCGGCCTTTTTATACCTGATGCTGGGTCGCGACTTATTATGGCACCATGGCAATAATGCGGCCGGCCCCGAGGAGATGGCCGCCTTGCGTTGGTTGTTCGCCTTGGCGGCTCTTCCTGGTCTTGCGGCAACCATCTCCTTATGGAGGCTGGTTCAGGAAAAAAACCGGCCTGCCGGAACCCGAGATCTGCCCAAGGAAGGTCGGCCCCTCCGAACACCAAGACTTTCTTCCCGGTTTTTCATTTTTCTGCTTGCGGTGGTGCTCTTCACCCTTGGAAACAGTTCTGATTTATTTCTGATTTTCTACGCCCAAACCCGATTCGGCCTGGGCCTCGGCTGGGTGATCAGCCTGTGGGTCTTACTCCATCTTGCAAAGATTCTTTTCAGCCTGCCGGGCGGCTGGCTCGCGGACCGGGTCGGACGTAGAGCGGCAATCATTACCGGCTGGGTGATCTATGCGGCGGTGTACATTGCAATGCCCTTTGCGTCACATTTTGGCACAGTCTGCACCCTACTGCTTTGCTATGGCGTTTACTACGGGATGACGGAAGGGGCGGAACGCGCCCTGGTGGCTGATTTCGTTCCGGCCAAGGATCGTGGCAAGGCATATGGTTGGTATCATGGCGCTGTCGGTCTGGCCACTTTGCCGGCATCCTTGTTATTTGGGGTTTTCTGGGCCAGGCTCGGTCCGAAGGTGGCGTTTCTTGTCGGCGCTTCGTTGGCGGCCGGGGCGTTGTTAGTCTTAACCTGCTGTTTTTCCGGGAGAAAAAATGCTCCGGCCCGTCTACACGGAAATCGAACTTGATCCGTTTCCGTCTCATCGGGAACGGATGATCGGGGCGTAGCGCAGCCTGGTTAGCGCGCCGACCTTGGGAGCAGAATCCTCTCGCCCCGACCATTTCCAGCCACGAGACAGCTTGTAAGCTTTCTCGCGCAAGGTACAAGGCGCCACGCGCTCTGCTCTTTGCGTTTCCGCCATGCCCTGTGGCTTTTGCATTGTTGAGCCTGCAAGCTTGTCATCCGCCCTCAGCACTCATTGCTGCCCCCCGGCCCCTCCGTCTTCTGCCCTCTGTCCCCTGTCCCTGTCCTCTGTCTTCTGTCCATCCCGCCCTTCACGTACTGGTCATAATTTTCCAGGTAGATTTCCGCCAGGGTGAGAAAGGTGGTGACGATCAGCGGACCATAGATGATTCCCAGGACCCCGAAGACCTTGAGTCCGCCGAGGATGGCGAGAAAGACCAGCAGGGTATGCATCTTTACCCGCCGGCCGACCAGTCTGGGCTTGAACAGGTACTCAATGCCAAAGGAAAGCACGGCATAGAAGATGATCAGAAAGACGCCGACGCCGATACTGCCCTTTAAGAACATGATCAGGGCCGCCGGCAGGAGGACCAGGCCGATGCCGAAGATCGGCAGGAAGGCGAGGATGGCCATGATTCCGCCCCAGAGCAGGGGCGGGCCCAGGTCGAACAGGGCAAAGACGAGGCCGCCCAATACCCCCTGAATAATGCCGCAGATGCCGTTGCCGATCAGGACCGCGCCGGCGATCTCGACAAACTTGGTGACCAGTTGCTGTTCCTGGTCATCGGGCAGCGGGGAGAGCCGCATCATAAAATCGAGAAACCGCTGGTGCTCGCTTAAATAAAAGAAAATAACAATGATCATCAGGAAAAAGCTGATCACGAAGTTCATGATATTGGCGGCCCAGGCGCTCACCTGGCCATAGATAAACAGGCCTATGGCCGTGCTGACTTCCGCCAGGGTATTGCTCAATTTCTGCGGCTCCAGGTCAAACCCGAAGCCAGCGAATATTTCCCGGGCCTGGGTGACCATTGGCGCCTGGATCAGCTCCTTGAGCTTCAACCCCAGGTCGGTGCCCTTGATCTGCTGGTAAAAGCCGAGCATCTCCTGGGACAAGGCCCCGACAAAAAAGAGGAGCGGCACAAAGACCAGCAGCACGATCAGGATGCAGGTGGCCAGGGAAGAAAAGGTGGCGGTAAAGCGCTTCCGCAAAAGAAAGAGATAGACCGGCCGGAAGAGTCCGGCCAGCAAAAAAGAGAGAATAAGGATCGAGGCAAAGGGCCAGAGCAGACGCCCAAGGGCCAGGATGGCCCCCAGAAACAGGAGCAGGAAGTATCTCAAGACCATGGGGCTGGGCGGTTCGCCGCGGCCGGACGAGCATGTTTGCTGCGACATGAGGTATCCTGATTGGGCAGGTAAGCGAAGGTGTTAAGGCCCCGTAACGACTATTTCCGGCTGGACACTGGAGAGGAAGCTCTTGGCGAAATGATATTTTTCGCCTCTTTCCGCGCGGTTCGGTGTTGGCGAACCCTGGCAGACATGTTACATATATTCCCCCACCGGGAAAAGGAAAAAATGGTCATGTGCATCTGAAGGAGAACTTTTACCATGAATATTCGGCTGGAAAAGGCGGACAGCAGTCAGCTCAGGGAGAAACCCGATGAAAACGATCTGGGCTTTGGCCGATATTTCGCCGACCACATGTTTGTGATGACCTATGATGCCGACCGGGGCGGCTGGCATGATGCGGTGATCAAGCCATACCAGAACTTTTCCCTGGACCCGGCCGCCATGGCGCTCCATTACGGCCAGGCGATTTTCGAGGGGTTGAAGGCCTATCGCGGCCGCGACAATGGAATCTATCTGTTCCGGCCCAAGGACAACCTGCGGCGGATGAACATCACCGCGGAGCGGATGTGTATGCCCGCCATCCCGGTGGACGAGGTGTTTGAGGCGCTGAAGTCGCTGCTCCGGTTAGACGATGGCTGGATTCCCGGCGCCCCGGGCGCCACCCTCTACATCCGGCCGACCATGATCGCCATTGAGGCGGGCCTCGGGGTCCGGCCGGCCCGGCAGTACCTGTTTTTCATCATTAACAGCCCGGTGGGCGCCTATTATCCCGAGGGTTTCAACCCGGTCAAGATCTTTGTCACTGACAAATATGTGCGCGCCGTGCCCGGCGGGGTCGGCCACGTCAAAACAGCCGGCAACTACGCGGCCAGCATCATGGCGGCGGTGGAGGCCCAGAAACAGGGCTTCACCCAGGTGCTCTGGCTCGACGCCAAGGAGCGGAAATACGTGGAAGAGGTCGGCACCATGAACATCTTTTTCGTGATCAACGACGAGGTCATCACCCCGCCGCTTACCGGCAGCATCCTGCCGGGCATCACCCGGGATTCGGTGCTTTGCCTGACCCGGGACTGGGGATACACGGTGAGCGAACGGACGATCTCCATCGACGAGGTCCTGGATGCCAATGAAAACGGCACCATGCAGGAGATCTTCGGTACCGGCACCGCCGCGGTGATCTCGCCGGTGGGCGAACTCCACTATAAGGGCCGGACCACCAGGATCAATCACGGTCAAACCGGCCCCCTTTCCCAGCGGTTGTTCGACGAAATCCAGGCCATCCAGAACGGCTTTAAGCAGGATCCTTACGGCTGGGTCGTGAAGATATAAATTTGATGAACTCGTAACAACCCGAAAGGCTTCAAATGCCACAGAGTGAAATCAACAAGTTACAGCATGAAACACGTCCGTCTCGCGATTTTTGCGAGACCGACAATTTTTTTATCTCACCCCCCTTGATTTATGAAAAACCCATGCCTATAGTTTCGGCCAGCTTGGAACTACTGCCGGTTGGGCTTTGATTTTATGAAGTTTTTTACCGGCAACGCCTGCAACATCTAGGGAGCCTTGCGAGCTGCTCCCTGGCAAACAAATCCGTAATCGAACATAATGGAGGGTATACAGTTATGAAAATTCGTCCGTTGAATGACCGTATTCTGGTCAAAAGATTGGAAGAAGAGGCAAAAACCAAGGGCGGGATCATCATCCCTGATTCAGCCAAGGAAAAACCGGCCGAGGGCGAGGTGGTGGCCTGCGGGCACGGTAAACTCAATGACAAGGGCGAGCGCATAGCTCCCGAGCTGAAAGCGGGCGACCGGGTGCTGTTCAGCAAATATGGCGGCACTGATGTCAAGATCGACGGAGAAGATTATCTGATCATGCGCGAGGATGACATCCTGGCTATTGTCGAATAATCCGGCACCGGAACGAACATAACAAGACCTTGCAGCAGATCCACCGTTAGAACGCATACCTTGCCCGGCACGGTGGATTCACTTCCTGTATAACTCTGCAACGAAGCGAAAGGAGATATGAATTATGGCTGGAAAAGATATCAAATATGGTGTGAAGGCACGGGAATCGATTCTAAGAGGGGTTAATACCCTGGCCAACGCGGTCAAGGTCACCCTGGGTCCCAAGGGCCGCAACGTTATCCTGGAAAAATCATTCGGCTCCCCGACCATAACCAAGGACGGGGTGACCGTGGCCAAGGATATCGAGCTGACCGACAAGTTCGAGAACATGGGCGCCCAGATGGTCAAGGAGGTTGCCTCCAAGACCAGCGACGTGGCCGGTGACGGCACCACCACCGCCACAATACTTGCCCAGGCCATCTACCGGGAAGGCTCCCGGCTGGTGGCGGCCGGCAGCAATCCCATGGACATCAAGCGCGGTATCGACAGCAGCGTCGTGGCCGTTGTCGCCGAGTTGGAGAAGATCGCCAAACCGACCAAGGAGCAGAAGGAGATCGCCCAGGTCGGCACCATCTCCGCCAACAACGACGAGACCATCGGCAACATCATTGCCGAGGCCATGGACAAGGTGGGCAAGGAAGGGGTGATCACCGTGGAAGAGGCCAAGTCCATGGATACCTCCCTGGATGTAGTCGAGGGCATGCAGTTCGACCGCGGCTATCTCTCTCCCTATTTTGTCACTGATCCGGAAAAGATGGTGGTCAACCTGGACGAGCCGCTATTTCTGATCAATGAAAAGAAAATCAGCAACATGAAGGACCTGCTGCCGGTGCTGGAGCAGGTGGCAAAGATGGGCAAACCGCTGTGCATCATTGCCGAGGACGTGGACGGCGAGGCCCTGGCCACCCTGGTGGTCAACAAGCTGCGCGGCACCCTGAACGTGGCCGCAATCAAGGCCCCGGGCTTTGGCGACCGCCGCAAGGCGATGCTTGAGGATATCGCGGTACTCACCGGCGGCCAGGTGATCACCGAGGACCTGGGCATCAAACTGGAAAACGTGACGGTCAACGACCTGGGTACTGCCAAACGGGTGGTGATCGACAAGGACAACACCACCATTGTTGACGGTGGCGGCGACACGGCCAAGCTTGAGGCCCGGGTCAAGCAGATCCGCGCCCAGATCGATGATACCACCTCGGACTATGACCGGGAGAAGCTGCAGGAACGGTTGGCCAAGCTGATCGGCGGCGTTGCGGTGATCAATGTCGGCGCGGCAACCGAGACCGAGATGAAAGAGAAGAAGGCCCGGGTCGAAGATGCGTTGAACGCCACCCGCGCCGCGGTGGAGGAAGGCATTGTTCCCGGCGGCGGGGTGGCCTATCTCCGCTGTCTCAACGCCCTTGACGTCCTTGAGTTGAGCGGAGACCAGGGCCAGGGCAGGAAAATCATCATCCGTGCCCTTGAAGAGCCGATCCGTCAGATCGCCAACAACGCCGGCATGGAAGGCTCGGTGGTGGTGGAACACGTCAAGAAAATGGAAGGCGCCCAGGGCTTCAATGCCAACAATGAAGGATACGAAGACCTGATCAAGGCCGGGGTTATCGATCCGGCCAAGGTTACCCGCTACGCCCTGCAGAATGCGGCCAGCGTGGCCGGCCTGCTGCTGACCACCGAGTGCATGGTGGCGGAGCATCCGGAAGAGGATAAGGGCGGCGGCGGCGGCATGGGCGGCGGCATGGGCGGCGGTATGCCCGGCATGGGCGGCATGGGCGGCATGGGCGGCATGATGTAAGGTGGCCAAGATGCGGAGAGCATGGCGCCTGGCGTGAAAAGATTTCTGCCTTGCGGCCATGCGCTTAACGCCTTGCACCTTGCGCGAAAAAGCCGCCGACCAGGCTCAGCTTCAATCATTCCCAAGGCCGGGCGCCTGAAACTCAGGCGCCCGGCCTTTTTTTTCCGGTTGACAAGGACGCTGAAATCTTACATAGTGGTCCGGCAAAATTGGTGGTGCCGTAACAATCCGAAAGGCTTCAAATGCCACCGAATAATATCAAGAGGCTAAAACGTAACACACGTCCGTAGAGCGTTATTTTGCGAGACCGACAAAATTACAACCATATGGCGATGTAGCTCAGCTGGTTAGAGCACACGGCTCATATCCGTGGTGTCCGGGGTTCAAGTCCCTGCATCGCCACCAAGTCATAGTCCGGAGAAATTCGGTAAAGTCGAGAACCCCGGGTCCTGCAAAGGATTTCGGGGTTTTTCTTTTAAGGGAAACATAACCAATCACAGGGTAAGGCGCCGGCAATCCGGTAAACTCCAGGCCGGTTTACCCAGATAAGCGGATAGTCAAAAAAATGGCACCCAAACAACTTGATGCCGTAATGATGCCGGATGGCACGATCCAGCTCGAATGGGCGCCTGCCTCCGGGCGGATCAATAACCACGGCGAGTTATTGCAAAACCAGATCCATGCCCACTATTCGACCGACCCCGACAATTGGCTCTTTTTTCTTGGCTTTTGCAATAAGAAGATACCCTTGTCCCCTTCCTTGAGTTTCTGGCGCAGCTTCTCAGGCCTTTTCATCCGTAAACTTAAGCTGACCCCTGACATTGAAGCCCGGCGGGGCGGGATTCGCATCCCCCTTGCCGAGGAGGAGCTTGCGCAACTGCGGGACCAGGTGCCCTCGATGCCCGGCGGTGAGTATCTGGATGAAGAGCTGTTGTCAACATTATGGGATTGGCTGGCGGAAATATTCTCCCGAAAAATTGAGGCGTATGATGGCTCGGTCGAGGAGTTTGTCAAGGAATACAGCCCGGATCTCCACCTGGTCGGCCGGATCTATTTTCACCTGGTCGAGAACAAGACCGGCGATGCCTCTTTTGCTTTTCTGGCCACCTATTCGACCAGGCTGAACGATGAAGGGGAGTCCAGGCATCTGCCGTTGAAATATGCCTTGGAAGAATATGAAGATGACAATGAAAAACTTCTGCAACTTCTGGTTACCGTTCATGAGGCAGCGCGGCAGAGCCGGCTGGTCAACGACCTGCTCGAGTCCGGTGAGTTGTTTTATCCCTTGGCCTGGTCTGCAAAAGAGGCGTTTACATTTCTGCAGGAGATACCGATTTATGAAGAAGCCGGCATTCTCTGCCGGATTCCCAATTGGTGGAAGAGCAAGACCGCAAATATCGGATTTGATCTCAGGGTAGGGGATAAAACGCCCTCAACGGTCGGCCTGGACGCCCTGCTCGATTTCCAGCCCCGGCTCATGATCGGCGATGCCGAGATATCCGAGAGCGAGGCCCGGCGCCTGCTTGACCAGTCCGAGGGGCTGGCTTTTCTAAAAAATAAATGGGTTGCCGTTGATCCGGAAAAATTAAAACAGGTTCTGGATGCATATGAAAAGGCAAAAAAACTGAACTCCGAAAAGGGAATCAGTGTCCTGGACGCCATGCGTCTGTCACTCAACCCGCGGAAACTGCTTGACGCCGCGGAAGGAGAAACGCCTTTCAGGGTATCCAGCGGTGAATGGCTGCAAGCGGTTTTTGAAAAATTAAACCGGCCGCAGACAATTGCTACGGTTAAAACAGCCGGGACATTTAAGGCCAGGCTGCGCGGATATCAGCAGGACGGCCTGAAATGGCTCTTCTACCTGCACAAGTTGAGACTGGGCGCCTGTCTGGCCGATGACATGGGCCTGGGCAAGACGGTGCAGGTGCTCGCGTTCCTCAATGTCCTCAAAGCTGAAAAAAAGAAGGCCAAGGGGGCGGCAAGGGCCTCTTTGTTGATCATTCCGGCATCGCTGCTCTCAAACTGGCTCAATGAAATAAACGCCTTTTTCCCAAGCCTGGTCTGTTTCGCGGCCCATCCCGATCTGCATAAACCGGGGAAGGTGCCAACGCTTGATCCGGAAAAACTGGGCGCATTCGATCTTGTGATAACCACTTACGCCCTGGTCCAGAGATATGAATGGCTCCGGGCCTACTCCTGGAACTATGTTATTCTGGATGAAGCGCAGGCGATCAAGAATCCCGGCACCAAGCAGACCAGGGCGGTTAAAGGGCTTGCCGCGGACAATAGAATCATCATGACCGGTACCCCGGTTGAAAACAGGTTGTCCGATCTCTGGTCCCTTTTCGACTTTTTGAACCCGGGACTGTTGGGAAATGCAAAAGAGTTCGCTGGCTTTACCAAAACGCTTGCCAAGGACCCGCATGGTTATGCCGGGCTGCGCAAGGTGGTCAACCCCTTTATTCTGCGGCGGTTGAAGACCGACAAGTCGATCATTTCCGACCTGCCCGACAAGGTGGAGGTAAAGACCTGGGCGCCAATGAGTAAAAAACAAACCGTACTCTACCAAGAAATCATCCGGGGAATCAGGGAGGTCATTGAAAACTCGGAGGGGATGCAAAGAAAAGGTCTCATCTTGTCGGCCCTGATGAAGTTCAAGCAGCTCTGCAACCATCCATCCCAGTATCTTGGCCTGGATATGTTCGCGGAGGCCGAGAGCGGCAAGTTCGGCAGGTTGCGCGAGATCTGTGAAACCATCTACGAAAAAAGGGAAAAGGTCCTGGTCTTTACCCAGTTCAAGGAAATAACCGGGCCGCTGGCCAGGTTTATGGCAACCATATTCAAGCGGGAGGGGTTGATCCTGCACGGCAGCGTTCCGGTGGGCAAGAGAAAGGAATTAATAGAAAAATTTCAAGGCAGCGAGTATGTACCGTTCTTTGTTCTCTCTCTTAAGGCCGGCGGAGTCGGGCTGAACCTGACCGCGGCCAACCATGTGATCCATTTCGATCGCTGGTGGAACCCGGCGGTGGAGAATCAGGCAACGGACCGGGCCTTTCGTATCGGTCAGAAAAAAAATGTCATGGTCCATAAATTTCTGACCAAGGGCACCATAGAGGAAAAAATCGATGCAATGCTCACCCGGAAGTCGAAACTATCCGATGAGGTGGTTGTCGCATCCGGTGAAAACTGGATAACCGAGATGAGTAATGACGAACTGTTTGATCTGTTCAGCTTGAAACCATAACGCAGCTTCGCTGTGTACCATCCAGGGGAAATTATTATGAGTTACCGGGGATATCCGCGCTATGTTTCCGTTGCCGAAAAAAAGGCCAGGGCAGCGAAAAAATTGAAACAGCTTAAGAAAAAAATGCCGGAGATCAGACCGGTCGTAATCAAGGGCAGTGGTCTGGCCCGCACCTGGTGGGGAAAGTCGTGGAACAAAAACCTTGAACGATACGCAGACTATACCAATCGTATCGGCAGGGGCAGAAGTTATGTGCGCCACGGAGCGGTTCTTGACCTTGCGATAGATTCCGGAAAAGTGACGGCCCTGGTCCAGGGGACCCGGGCCAAACCCTATGAGGTGACGATAGAGATAAAGGCGATCAGCAAGACCAATTGGCGGGCCATCAAAAAACAATGCCAGGGGCAGTTGAAATCACTGCAGGACCTGCTTGCCGGCAAATTCCCCAAGGCCCTGGGCGAGATTTTTTTCACCAAGGGCAAGGGGTTGTTCCCCGGCCCGCAGTCAATCAGTTTCAATTGCAGCTGCCCGGACTGGGCCTTGATGTGCAAGCATGTCGCTGCCACCCTTTACGGCATCGGTGCCAGGCTGGATGAAGATCCTTCCTTGTTCTTCAAATTACGGCAGGCGGATACTGAAGATCTCGTTGCCCGGGCGGTAAAAGATAAAACAGGGGAACTGCTGGCCAGGACCAGCAAGAAAAGCGCCCGGGTCATTGATAATGGTGACCTCTCCGCTATTTTTGGCATTGACATGGAGGGTAAACCGGATTTTGCCGTCAACAAAAGAAAACCGGTGGTGAAGAAAGCGGTCGCGGCTAAAAAAACAACACCCGCCGACCGGGAAAAGAAGCGGAAGAATACGCGGAAGACCCGCAAAAAAGCCACAGACCTGGTGGCGGAGATAATCGTCGGGAACAAGTCGGGCACAACCGTGGCCATGCTGGCGGAGCGGACCGGGTTTTCACCAACAAAAATTTACGGCATAACCAGCAGACTGCGGCAACAGGGCAGGATTACATATGTATCCCAGGGAGTCTACGGCGCCCCATGAAATGTATTGCTCATGATCGTCTAATGATCCTCGGAAGCCGGGGCCGGGGATATCGCTTGCTCCTCTTCTTCGGCCTTGGTCCTCTTGACCGGCGGCAAGACGATGACGCTGATCTTCTCAATCTCCTGCTTCACACCGGGGTCGGCAAGACACTCTTCACATTCGGCAAGGTGCTGGTGCATGAAAGAAACCATCCGGGCCGGGGCCATGGTTTCGCTCTGGACCTGGAGGTACCAGTTTTTTATCTGCTTCTTCAATCTATCACAGTTCATACATTGTACTCCCGCGGACCTGGCGGTCCGCAACTCAACTTTTTTTCTTATTCCTCTGTTCGTGATCAGCGTTCACGGTTGAAAATGCCTTTCCGGATCAACGCAGCCCCTTACCCTTTTTTTACGATGGTTAAAAAACAAAATATCCGTGTCATCCCGGTAACAGGCAATGGGGTGTCATGCAAAAAAAATGTTTCCTAGATCAACAACCGATACTATACTATCGATCCCTGCGCGGAAGTGGAAAGGGCACTGGTGGCCCTCCCGGACTTCAAATCCGGTGCACCGGGTTAACAGCCCGGTGGGTGGGTTCGATTCCCATGCACTTCCGCCATTGTTTTAAATTGTAAAATGTAAAAAGTGAAAAGATCGATAGTCATGGGGGAGAGTACGAGGTCAACCTGGCGCCATCCACACTTTCCCCTTTCCTTTAACTATTCACCGTTTACATTTCACTGTTCACTCTCCCTATTCACTTACCTTTCAGTAACGGATATCCCATCTCCTGCCGCTGTTCGGTGTACCTGACCGCCACCTTGCGGGCGATATTACGGATCCGGCCGATGTACCTGGTCCGCTCGGCCACGGAAATCGCCTTGCGCGCATCGAGCAGGTTAAAGGTGTGTGAGCATTTCAAGCAGTAGTCATAGGCCGGCAGAATGAGTCCCTTGTCAACCAGCTTGAGCGCCTCCTGCTCATAGCTGTCGAAAAACAAGACCAGCTTGTCAACATTGGCCTCCTCGAAGTTGAAGGCGGAGAACTCCTTTTCAGCCTGGTGATAGATCTGGCCGTAGGTCACCTCCCGGTTCCAGGCAATGTCGTAGACACTGTCCACCCCTTGGAGATACATGGCAATCCGCTCCAGGCCGTAGGTGATCTCCACGGTGATCGGATCCAGGTCCAGGCTGCCGGCCTGCTGAAAATAGGTGAACTGGGTGATCTCCATGCCGTCCAGCCAGACCTCCCAGCCCAACCCCCAGGCGCCCAGGGTCGGGGACTCCCAGTCATCCTCCACAAAACGGATATCATGTTCGAGCAGGTTGAGGCCGAACCGTTTGAGACTCTCCAGGTACAGCTCCTGCACCTCAAGCGGCGACGGTTTGAGCACCACCTGGTATTGATAATAATGCTGGAGCCGGTTGGGATTCTCGCCATAGCGGCCGTCGGTGGGCCGGCGGGAGGGCTGCACATATGCGGCCTTCCAGGGCTCCGGCCCCAGGGACCGGAGCAGGGTTGCCGGATGAAAGGTCCCGGCACCCACCTCCATATCGTAGGGTTGCAGGAGCACACACCCTTTTTCCGCCCAATAGCGGTTCAGCTCCAGAATGATGTCCTGAAAGTACATTGTTTTTTTGTTTATCCTTTTCGTGCGGGCACGTCTTACGGTGTAAGTGAATAGCGGGATTACTGATCTTGACGATCGTTCATGCCCTTATGATCAGTTACCTTGCGGTTGTCTGCTTAAAAAAAATCCTGTACTCTTACCGGATCTCATTTCAGAACTCCTTTATGTACCACAAGGCCCGGTCCGGACAAAATCATTTTTTTATCCTATGGACAAGTTTTCTTGTACAAAAAAACCGTGGTCCACGAAATAGATTTCAAACTCTCACCCCGCGCCTGGAAGGAATACCATGAACCATTCAGACAAACTCCGCCGATATACCAGGGAACTCACCGCCCTGGAACGGATCATGGCCCTGTTGCAATGGGACCAGGAGGTGACCATGCCGGCCCGGGCCGCCAATGACCGGGCCGAACAATTCGCAATCCTAAGCGGAATCATCCATCAAAAGATCATTGCCCCGGAACTGGGCGAACTGCTTGACCGGGCGGCAGAGGCCCCGGACCAGGCCGAGATCGACCGGGCCTTGATTCGCAACGTCGGCCGGGAGCGGGACCGTTCCGGCAAACTCCCTGAATCCTTTGTCCGGGAATTTGCCTCGCTTACCGGCCGGGCACTGCCCGCCTGGGCCGAGTCGCGGAAAGGCGCTGACTTTTCCCTGTTTGCCCCCTTTCTCGAAAAGATAGTGGCCATGTGCCGGCAAAAGGCCGATTATCTGGGCTATGAGACCGAGCCATATGACGCCCTCCTGGACCTGCACGAAGAAGGGCTTAACACGGCAACGGTTAGCAGGCTCTTTGCCGTACTCGTACCCCGGCTCACCGCCCTGCTCAAAAACCGGGCCGGCCGGGACCAGGTTCGGCCGGTTAACCCGCCCATGTCGCAAAACGACCAGATCGCCTTTGCCGAAAGGGTGCTGACCATTATCGGCTATGATTTCACCAGGGGCCGCCAGGACCTGTCCGCCCATCCCTTTTCCACTGCCATCAGCCACAACGACCGGCGGCTCACCAACCGCTATGCCCCGGATTCCCTGGAGTTTATCTTCAGCGCCATGCATGAAGGAGGTCATGCCATGTACGAACAGGGGGTGGCCCCGGAGCTGGCCAACACCCCCCTGGACGACGGCGTCTCCCTGGGGATCCACGAATCCCAGTCCCGGCTCTGGGAGAACATCATCGGCCGCAGCCGGCCGTTCTGGGAGTTTTTATATCCGGAATTACAAAAAACCTTTGCCCCCCAATTTGCCGGCCTGGACCTGAACGATTTTTTTAGAAATATCAATGTGGTACATCCGGGCCCTATCCGGGTCGAGGCCGACGAGGTCAGCTACAACCTGCATGTCCTGATCCGTTTTGAACTGGAAAAGGGGCTGATGGCCGGCGAGATCGCGGTCCGCGACCTGCCCGGACTCTGGAATGAAAAATATGAAACATACCTGGGGGTGAAGGTGGCCTCGGACAGCGACGGCCTGCTCCAGGACATCCACTGGGCCCACGGCAGCATCGGTTATTTTCCCACCTATACCGTCGGCAACCTGGCCGCGGCCCAATTCTGGCACGCCTATTGCCGGTTCGACCCTGATTATCGCCAGACCCTGGCCTCCGGTAGACTGGAGCGGGTGCGGGAGTGGTTGACCACGGCCATCTATAGCCACGGTTCGGTCTATCCACCGGAGGAGTTGCTCCTGAGGGTAACCGGCGAAAAACTGAACAGCCGCTATTTTCTCGACTATCTCGAAAAAAAATATGGCTGAATTAAAAACTCAGCACTCAGCACTATCTTTATCATACCGCTCCTGCTCGCTGTAGATGCAGCCGCAGTAGGCCTGGCGGTAGAGGCCCATCTCAAGGGAGAGATCAATCCCCTGCTGCCAGCCCTCCCGGAAATCCTGATAATAAAAGGGGACCCCATATTCCTCTGCCACGGCCTCGCCGGTCTTGCGGATCAACCCATGCTTCTGATACCGGCTGTAGAGCAGGGTGGTGGTAAAGGCCTCGGCGCCCACCAGCCTGGCCTGTTCGGCCGCGGCCGTGAGCCGCATGGCGTAGCAGAGAGCGCACCGCCCGGTTTCGTGAAACACCACCTGGCGCAGGAACCCGGTGAGTCCGTATTGACGCTGGTAATCCACACGAAGCCCGCTGGCCGCGACGAACTGCTCCACCGCGGCGAGACGCCTCTTGAATTCACGAAAGGGATGGATGTTGGGGTTATAAAAAAAACCGCGCAGGGTCATCCCTTGGGCCTGCAGGAGGGTTACCGGATAGGCGGCGCAGGGACCGCAACAGATGTGCAGGAGAAGAGACATGGTTATTTGATAACCGTGAAAAGTGAACAGTAAAATGTGAAATGATGACAATCTACTGATACAATAAACAATCAACCATAAACTTTTTACTTTTCACGGTTCACATTTCACTGTTTTTCTCATTATTGACAGCAGGGGCCTGAAATGGTACATACCCTTGTGCCTCGCGCCGGAGGGATGGCCGAGTGGTTTAAGGCGGCGGTCTTGAAAACCGTTGAACGAAAGTTCCGTGGGTTCGAATCCTACTCCCTCCGCCATGAACGGAACATTTTTTTTATTAGATTTTGTCGGTTTCGCAAAAAGCGCTCTACGGACGTGTGTTACGTTTTAGCCTATTGTTATTATTCGGTGGCATTTGAAGCGTTTGTTTTTTTTGCGAGTTGATCAATTTTGTCGGTCTCGCAACAACCCGCTCGACGGACGTGATTCGTCTTGTAACTTGTTGATTTTATTGGGTGGCATTTGAAACCTTTCGGGTTGTTACGAGTTCATCAATTTTCAAGTCGGAGAGATGACCGAGCTGGCCGATGGTGCTCGCCTGCTAAGCGAGTGTGGGGGTTAAACTCCACCGAGGGTTCGAATCCCTCTCTCTCCGCCATTTTTTTACACATTACCTCCCCCGCCTACCCCTTCCCATACAGCCGCCGGCGCAGCCAGATCCGCATCAGGTGCTTGATGTTGAAAGACAGAACAACCATCCCGGCAAAATAGAACATGAAGCTGGCAAACAGGTAATGATCCGGCACGCTGTTCATGGTTCCGGCAATGGCCAGCCCCGAGAACAGCACGGAGATGGCCAGGATGACGCCGACCGACTTCTTTTTCGACAGCCCGAACCGGGTGAGGATATGGTGCAGGTGGTAGCGGTCGGCCCGGAACGGATTCTTGCCCTGCAACAGCCTTTTGGACATGATAATCAGGGTGTCGACGATGGGCACGGTCAGGACCAGAAGTGCGGCCGCCGGCCGGACCACACTGCCCTGGCTCTGGGTCAGGGAAATGGCCATAAAGGCCAGAGCAAAGCCCAGGGAGAGGCTGCCGGCATCGCCCATGAACAATCGCGCCGGCGGCCAATTGTAGCGGAGAAATCCGATCAACACTCCGATCAGGGCCACATTGAGAAAAAACAGCTCCTGGTAGTTTTCCAGCCCGGCAAGCCCGGCAAAGGCGGCAAAAGCAACCAGTGAAACGCCGCCGGCCAGGCCGTCCAGGCCGTCTATCATGTTGATGGAGTTGATCACGCCCATTGCACAGAATACGGTGAGCGGCGCGCTCAGCCAGATACTGCCCAGATTAATGGGCCCGAGAGATACCAGATCACCAAAGGTCACCAGAAAAATCCGGCTGAAAAACATCATCACCCCTATTGCCAGGATCTGGGCCAGGAATTTGACCTTTGGCCCCAGTTCCCGGTAGTCGTCAAGAAAACCGACGGTGACCATGATCACCACCCCGCTGAAAAAACCGCGTAAGTTGGTGAAAGGCGCCCACAAAAGGCAGGTGAATGCCAGGGCCATGACCATGCCCAGACCGCCGACCAGGGGCTTGGCCGTGCGGTGCATCTTGCGCCGGTTACCGGGCAGGTCGACCAGGCCCATTTTCAGGGCGATCTGGGCCAGGCGCGGCAGTACCGCCGCGCTTGCGGCACTGCCGGTCAGAAGAATCAGCGCTGTCTTGATTTCAACAGGTATTATCACCATGACTCCTGTAAATTAGCCCATCACCTTATCAGTCAAAATCAGTCAAAGACCTCGGCGTCCCGCAACGCCATACCGGACTGGTCTTTGGCCGAGAGGAGCGGCGCTCCTGCCAGGGGCCACTGGATGTTGATCTCCGGATCATTCCAGGCGATGGTCCGCTCATGTTCCGGGGCAAAATAATCAGTTGTCTTGTACACAAAATCGGCGCTTGGGGAAAGCACCAGGAAGCCGTGCGCAAATCCTTCAGGAATCCACATCTGCCGGTTGTTTTCCGCTGAAAGGCGCTCCCCCACCCACTGGCCGAAAAAGGGGGAACCGCGGCGCAGATCAACGGCCACGTCGAAAACCTCGCCTTGGGTCACCCGGACAAGCTTACCCTGGCAACATTTAATCTGGTAGTGCAGACCGCGGAGAGTAGAGCGGCAGGACCTGCTATGATTGTCCTGAACAAAATCCCCGTCGATTCCGTGGGCCGAAAATAGATCCCGGCGCCAGATCTCCATGAAAAAACCGCGCTGATCGCCGAACAGGTCCGGCTCAACCAGAACAACATCGGGAATGGATAGCGGAATGAATTTCATGGGAGTAGGGGACAGGTTATTGGGTGAAGATATGGTTAATGGTTATTTGTTATCAGTGTAAACATTCAGTAACCCCCCTCCTGTCGGGAAAGGGGTCTTCTTCTACCAACGGCCGCTCCATTGAGAAGGGCCGGCTGTTCATAAACAGGCTATCAAGCAGGAACTCGCTTCGCCGCGGCGGCGA